>USHS01000296.1 GCA_900554585.1 uncultured Collinsella sp. | reverse complement strand
GCGAGATGGAGGCGAGTAGCCCCGACGATCTCGAGGGCATGTATGCAGGTTCGCTCAAACGTGCAGTCGAGGGCGATATGGAGAACGGCTCCATCCTCGCCGGTCAGGTTGCTGCGCTTGTGAAGAAGCGCGGGACGGCCAAGGAGCTCGTCGCCGAGCTCATGGCCGAGGCCGAGGCGCTCGGTGCGCTTGACCTCGCCGCCATGGCCGAGCTCAACGCCCGCCAAGGTCGCTGCCTGGAAGATGCCGACGCATAGGAAGACTGAAGCTATGGCTCAACTTGAAGGAATCGGACCGGTCCACACGGTCTTTATGGCCTCGGGACAGGGGTCGCAAAAGCCCGGCATGGGCGTTTCGCTCTTTGGAGTTCCCGAGGTACAAGCTGCGCTCGAGTGCGCATCCGGCGTGTTCGACCGCGACATAGCGGCGCTCATCAACAGCGAAGGCGACGAAGCGCAGGCACAGCTCAACGAGACGCGCAACGCGCAGGTCGCCATCGCCGCGCTTTCCATCGGCATCGGCCGCGCCCTCATGGCGCGCGGCATCCGGCCCGATGCGCTGCTCGGCTTCTCGCTTGGGCAGATCAGCGCGCTCGCCCTGGCCGACATGCTCACCGACGAGGAGGCCTTCCGCCTCATCGACGTGCGCTCACGCGTCATGGACGAGGCGGCACGCTCGAATCCGGGCGCGATGACCGCGTTGCTCAAGGCCGACGAGGAAAGCGTCATGGCACTGTGTGAGCAATGCGCCCAAGATGACGTGCTTGCGCCCGCGAACTTCAATTGCCCGGGCCAGATCGTCGTGGCCGGCACCGTGCCCGCAATCGAGCGTGCGGAGGAAGCCTGGAAGGAGCAAGGCGGCAAGCTGAGCCGCCTGGCGACGCAAGGTGCCTTCCATAGCCCGCTCATGCAAGCGGCGTGCGATCCGTTTGCGGAGTATCTCGCAACTGTCGATTTCAAGGAGCCGGTCATCCCGGTCATCTGCAACACCGACGCCACGCCGCTCGATACGGCAACCGTGCGTCAGCGTCTGGTCGATCACCTCACGCATCCCGTGCGCTTCCAGCAGAGCGTCGAGGCGCTTCGCGAGCAGGGTGCGGATACCTTCATCGAGGTCGGCTTCGGCGGCGTGCTGAGCGGTCTGGTGCGACGCATCGACAAGGAAGCCACACGTGCTTGCGTGCAAGATAGGCCGAGCTTCGAAGAGCTCGAGGAATCGTGGAGGAAAAGCGATGAGTAACACCGATCAGGGCAACCCCGTCGCCCTCGTCACCGGGTCAGGCCGTGGCATTGGCCTTGCCTGCGCACGAGCACTCGCTGCCGATGGCTATGACGTCTGCCTCAACTGCTCGAGCGATTCGAGCTTCGAGCGCACAAGCGCCGCCGCCGAGGAGATTGCCAACGAGTATGGCATGCGCACGCTTGCCGTTGTGGCCAACGTGGCAGATACGGAGGCCGCAAAGGCTCTCGTGGACCAGACGGTTGCCGAGCTCGGGCGCATCGACGTGCTCGTTAACAACGCGGGTATCACGCGCGACGGGCTCATCGCGCGCATGGGCGAGGACGACTTCGATGCCGTCATCGATGTGAACCTCAAGGGTACTTTCAACTGCTGCAAGGCTGCGTCCAAGTACATGATGAAGCAGCGCAGTGGCGCCGTCGTCAACATGAGCAGCATCGTGGGTATCGCGGGCAATGCGGGGCAGGCAAACTACGCCGCCTCCAAAGCTGGCGTCATCGGCCTTACCAAGTCGCTCGCCAAGGAGCTTGCCCGTCGCAACATCAGGGTCAATGCAGTTGCTCCGGGCTTCATCGCGACCGATATGACGGATGCACTCAATGACCAGCAGAAGGAAGCCATCACCTCCCAGATTGGGCTCGGACGTCTGGGCGAGGCAGATGACGTAGCTGCCCTCGTGGCGTTTCTCGCGAGTCCCGCCGCGTCCTATATAACCGGCCAGGTAATCAGCATCGATGGAGGACTTTCCCTATGAGCACGACAAACG
>USHS01000295.1 GCA_900554585.1 uncultured Collinsella sp. | reverse complement strand
GAGTTGGAACACGCCTCGTTCCGATTCACGGCCAGCGATGAGCTATCCCTCGCGCATGGCATTGGCTTTTGCCCTGACGTCGCTCATGACGGTATTGGTGCTGGTGGGCGTTGTCTCCGTTGTGTGGGGCACCGTCTTTTCGGATTACACGCGCTCTAATATCGTCGAGATCGCCAATTCTGCTGCCGAAAAGCTTGCGACGTCGTATGAGGAAAACGGCAGCTGGACTGCGGGCGAGCTGCGCACGGTCGCGACATCGAGTTTGGTGTCCGATGACCTGAGTATGCAGGTCGTCAACAAAAAGGGTGTTGTTGTCTATGACGACTCATGGCCTTCGGCAAGTGCGACCGCCGATGTGCGCGAGAGTGAATCACCGTCGAGCAGCTCGAGCGGTAAAAAGGCCTCGCATAGCCCGGTCTCGTCGGCGCCCACCGACTCCGATAGCGTCGCCAACGTCGAAATCATAACGTCTTCTGGCGAGCATGTCGGACAGGTAAAGCTATGGGCCATCGGCTCCGATGCTCTGCTCACCAAGGCGGATTCTGCGTTTAGGGAGAAGACCTTTAACGCCATGGCCCTTGCCGCGGTTGTTGCGGTCTGCATCTCGGTTGCTATCGGATCGCTCGTGTCTCGCATGCTCACCAAGCCGATTCATCGTATTACGAGCACGGCCAAGCAAATTCGCGACGGCGATTTGTCCGCTCGTACCGGTTTGCGCGGCGACGATGAAATCGATCAGCTGGGTGAGACCTTTGACGAGATGGCCACCTCGCTCGAGAAAGATATGAAGCACGAAAAGCGCCTGACCTCGGATGTCGCACACGAGCTTCGCACGCCGCTCATGGCCATGCTTGCAACGGTCGAGGCCATGCAGGACGGCGTGTATCCCACCGACGATGAGCATCTGGAGACGGTCGCTTCCGAGACGCGCCGCCTGGCTCGTTTGGTGCAGCAGATGCTCGACCTATCGCGTATGGAAAACAGCACGGCGCCGCTCAATCTCGAACCGGTGGACATGGTTCCCTTTGTGCGGTCTATCGTCAACGCTCAGGAGCGCCTATTTGTTGACCGCGATCTGCGCTTGCGCTTTGCTGACGAGACCCAAGGTCACGACGATGTCGTCGAGGCCGATCCCGACATGATCACGCAGTGCGTCATCAACCTCATGAGCAACGCCATGCGCTACACCCCCGAGGGCGGTTGGGTCGTGGTGTCGGTGCTCAGTGACCGCAAGCATGTCAGTATTGCCGTTTCGGATACCGGTATCGGTATTGCCAAGGACGACCTGTCGCGCATCTTCGGGCGATTTTGGCGCGCAGATGCCAGCCGCGCCCGCGAAGCCGGCGGCCTGGGCGTTGGCCTCGCCGTGACTAAGCAGATTGTCGAGCGTCATCACGGCTACATATCCGTGGAGTCGGAGCTTGGAAAGGGTACGACTTTTACGATTCATCTGCCTCGCGAGCACACGGCGGACGCGGCATCTACTACAATGGAGCACTAGCTTTTCGCTATTCGGTGAAGGAGGGGGTTTCGTCCCTGCCGCTCCGAGTTTGCGAAAACGTGCGGGAAAGAACCCGCATTACTGTCGTATTTTGGTAAGGAGTGACTCACGTGACAACGATGGAGCGTCGTCCGGATTCCCGTGGCAAGGTTCGTGATATCTATGATGCCGGTGAAAACCTGCTGATGGTCGCCACCGACCGCATTTCTGCGTTCGACTTTATTCTCCCCGACGAGATTCCGTTTAAGGGAGAGGTGCTCAACCGCATCTCGGCATTCTGGTTCGATAAGTTTGCCGACATCGTTCCCAATCACCTCGTCTCCATCGACCCGGCGGATTTCCCCGAGGAGTTTGCCGAGTATCGTGACTACCTCGCAGGCCGCGCCATGCTGGTCAAGAAGGCCCAGACGATTCCTATCGAGTGCATCGTCCGCGGCTATCTGACCGGTTCGGGCAAGAAGACCTATGACGAGAACGGCACCGTCTGCGGCATTCAGCTGCCCGAGGGTCTGACCGAGGCCTCCAAGCTTCCCGAGCCGCTGTTCACGCCGTC
>USHS01000294.1 GCA_900554585.1 uncultured Collinsella sp. | reverse complement strand
GATCCGCACCGCCCTCGACATGATCATCGCCGGTCACCTGGGCGCCCTTATCTGCGTCGGCGACACCGAAAACGTGCTCGCTGCCGGTAACGACGGCTTCCCGCTCAACATTTCGTTTACCTCGAACCGCCTGTTCGAGCTTTCCAAGATGGACGGTGCCATCGTCATCGACGGTGACCTCACCCAGATCCTGCGCGCCAACTTCCACCTCAATCCCGATCCCTCGCTTGCCACGAGCGAGACGGGTATGCGTCACCGCACCGCCGCTCGCATGTCGGTGCTCACGGATGCCATCGTGATCTCGGTCTCGGCCCGTCGTGCCGTTGTCAACGTGTACGTTCACGGTAAGAGCTACGAGATCCAGCCCGTTACCACCATCATGAGCTCGGTCAACCAACTCGTCGCCACGCTCCAGACCACCCGTCAGTCGCTCGATCGCTCCCTGCTGCGCCTGACGGCCCTCGAGCTCGACGACTACGTTACACTCGCCGACATTACCGGTATTTTCTCGAGCTTCGAGATCATGCAGCAGGCAAAGACCGAGCTTAAGGATTGCATTGTCAAGCTGGGCAACCAGGGCAAGCTCGTGCAGATGCAGCTCGAGCAGCTCGCGGGCTCCAGCATGGATACCGAATACGACCTGATGATCCGCGACTACGCGAGCGATTCCTCCGAGGCAAACGCCGAGAAGATTCGCGCTGAGCTTGCCCGTATGACGCCCAAGGACCTGTCCGACCCGCAGCATGTGGCGGCGGTTCTGGGCTACGACGACCTGGACGAGGACTCCGTCATGACGCCGCTGGGCCTGCGCACGCTTTCGCGCGTGTCCGTCGTGCGCGACGGCGTGGCCGAGAAGATTGTCGACGAGTACGGCTCGCTGCAGGAGCTCATGGACGACATCAGCGAGGATCCGGAGCGCCTGGGCGACTTTGGCGTCAACAACCCTGCCATTCTTGCGGACTCCCTGTACCGCATGAAGGGCACCAAACAGGGGAACGCATAATGGCGCCCGTATGCGCCGTGGTCGTTGCCGGTGGCAGCGGCCAGCGCTTTGGTAACCCCGGTGGTAAGCAGCTCGTCAATGTAGCGGGTCGTCCGCTTATGAGCTGGTCCATCCGCGCATTTGACCGTAGCGATAAGGTCGACCACATCGTCGTGGTTTGCCCTGCCGAGCGTCGTGCCGAGATGCGCCGCCTGGCCATCGACCCGTTTGACTATGACACGCCCATCAGCTTTGCCGATGCCGGCGATACCCGCCAGGATTCCACCCGAGCCGGCGTGCATGCGGTACCGGCAGGCTTTGAATACGTCGCCATTCACGACGGCGCTCGTCCGCTCATTACGACCGAGGCCATCGATCACGCTATCGATGTGCTCGTGAGCGACCGCGCCCTCGACGGTGTCGTGTGCGGTCAGCCCGCAATCGACACGCTCAAGATCGTCGATGGCGATAACATCGTTGAGACGCCGCCGCGCGAACTCTATTGGGCTGCACAGACGCCGCAGATCTTTAGCGTCGACGCCATGAAGCGCGCCCACACCGCAGCCATCGCCGAGGGGTTTATCGGGACCGACGATTCTTCGCTGGTCGAGCGCATGGGTGGGCGTGTCCGCTGCGTCCAGAGCCCACGCGACAACCTTAAGGTGACGGTACCCGAGGACTTGCGTCCCGTAACCGCGATTCTGCTCGGTCGCATGGCCGAGGGAGAGGACCTTCCGCATGTTCAGTAACCTGCGCATTGGCCACGGCTACGACGTCCACCGTTTGGTGGAGGGGCGTCGATGTATCATCGGCGGGGTCGACATTCCCTACGAGCGCGGCCTACTGGGTCACTCGGATGCCGATGTGCTCGCGCACGCCTTGGCCGACGCCATTTTGGGCGCCTGCCGCGGGGGAGACATCGGCAAACTGTTCCCCGACACCGATCCTGCCTACGAGGGCGCCGACTCGATGGTGCTGCTTGCTCGCGTGATGGACTATGCGCGCGAGCTGGGCTTTGAGTTTGTCGATGCCGACTGCACCATTGCCTGCCAGCAGCCCAAGATCACCCCGCACC
>USHS01000293.1 GCA_900554585.1 uncultured Collinsella sp. | reverse complement strand
CTTCTGGGCCTCCTTGTCCTTGATCAAGTAGTCGACGCCGTACAGGGCAACACGACGGTAGTCGCCGATGATGCGGCCGCGGCCATAGCCATCGGGCAGACCGGTGATGATGTGAGCCGAGCGGCAAGCACGCATCTCGGGGGTGTAGACATCGAAGACGCCGGCGTTGTGGGTCTTGCGCTCGAAGGTGTAGCGCTCGACAACGCTCTCGTCGACCTTGTAGCCGTGCTGGCTGGCAGCCTGGCAAGCGATGCGGATACCGCCGTTGACGTGCAGAGCGCGCTTGAGCGGCTTGTCGGTCTGAAGGCCGACGATGGTCTCCTTCTCGCGGTGGGCGTTATCGATGTAGCCAGCGGGGTGGCTCACGATACCCGTGACGGTCTTGGTGTCCATATCGAGGACACCGCCCTGCTCGCGCTCCTTGAGCAGCAGGTCGAGAACCTCGCCCCACAGCTCCTTGGTACGCTCGGTCGGGCCGGCGAGGAACGACTCGTCGCCCTCGTAGGGGGTGTAGTTCTTCTGGATGAAGTCTCGGACGTCAACCTCTCCCGTCCAGATGCCTTCCTTGAAGCCTTCCCATGCCTCCTGCATTGTGTAACCACGCTCCTAGTTACGTGTAATGCGGCGCTCTCTCACACCGCTGCTTATTGAATTCTTGAATGTTCGGCTTGCACTACCGGCTTCTTCCGTTCTTCACTACACGTTGGTGTAGGGAAAACGTTTGTCCACCTTGGAACTGCAACCCAAAACCCAAGATTTCACCCGTTTGAGAAGGATAACATAGCCACCCCCTTCATCAGGGCTGTTATATGTTTCTTTTTTTATACCATTAGGGCGTTTTTAACAAATCCGCAGGAAATGCGAGCGCGAACAACTACCGTTCACCGATTTGTTTGGTATTTTTCCTTGCCTTTGTACGACGTTCACTCTAGCTGTTATGCCAGCTTTAGCAGGGTAAAGTGCCTCTGAGTAGGCTTTCGGACATGTCCAACGATCTACCCCTAACTTTGCTGGTACCGACGGTGTACGGAGGTCGCCTAAAGGTAGTTTTCTAGGCATGTCCCAAAATCTACCGAATGGGATGGTTGAGCGGGGGTATCATCTTTCACCGAAAATAGTTTCTAGTGTTAGGGGTTTTCGGTGGAAGATACCGATTTCCGTGAACTTGGGCGTCAGCTCCTTACCGAGTTTGGCGGCATTCACCAGCGCGTTTCGCGCTTTGTGGACAAAGCTCTCAGCGGCGAGATGGCTGTCATGCGCGCCCTCATACTCGCTGGTGGTTCGCTCACGCCGAGCGAACTCGCTGATCGCGCCTGGGTCTCGAACGCCCGCATTGCCAATATCCTACGCGCTCTCGAAGCCAAGGGCTGGGTTGAGCGTGAGCACTCAAAGACCGACCGTCGTCGCGTACACGTCATAGTGACCGACAAGGGATTCCAGGATCTCGAAATCAAACGCCGGGAATTCGAGGAGCGCACCGCGGCTTTCCTCGAGCAGCTCGGCGAAACAGATACCCAAGAGATGGTGCGCCTTCTTAGACGTGCCAACGAAATTATCGACCGCAACCAAGAAAGGAGAGATGCCGAATGAGGATTCTCAAGCTCTTTAAAAAGCATATCCTGGCACTGTTCGCAGCTATCGTACTTATCGTAATCAGCTGCAACGCCGATCTGGCGCTGCCTACCTATATGAGCGACATCGTCGACGTGGGCGTGCAGCAAGGCGGCATCACCTCGCCCGTGCCTGACACCATCCGCGCCGAATCGCTCGACGACCTCGAACTCTTTATGAGCGCCAAGGACGCCAAGACTGTGGAGGCCGTGTTTAGCAAGGCAGACAATAACGGTATTCGAACGTACAAGGGCACCGAGGAAGAGCGCGCCGACGGCAGCAAGCTCGCCGATATCATGAGTCTGCCTGAGACCGTCGTGCTCGCCTTCAACCAGGGCATCGACGCCGACTCCATGGGCGACATGACCGGCACGTCCGGCGAAAAAGACAGTGACGCCGCCCAGGCCATGCCCACCCCCGAGCAGACGGCGGCGATGACGCCCGAGC
>USHS01000292.1 GCA_900554585.1 uncultured Collinsella sp. | reverse complement strand
GACGGCGAGCCGCTCTTCTTCCTCGCCCTTGAGAGCCGGCGTCTTGACGGTAAAGGTTGAGGTGCGACTGGTGCCGTCTTGTGCCGTACAGGTGAGGGTCACCGTGTTTTTGTGGTTGGGAATGAGGCCGATGACCTTGAACTCGTGCTCTATGGCCGGCGTGTCGCCGCCGCGGGGTGTACGGGAAAACGCAGCGACTTTGGGGGCGTCGCCGGCCTTTTTGCGTTCGGCGACCTTGTAGGAGACGGTTACGGGATCCGCCGTTGCAAAGCGCACGTAGCAGCTCAGGGTATCGGTGCCAAAGGAATCTGCCTTGACGAACGGGGCGGTTTCGTCGAAGCTGCCTGCGGCGTAATCAGCATCGAGCTGGTCTTTGATGGCCGCCTGCTTCTCGACGTCGTAGGTCGCGAGAATCTGCTTGTGGAGCTTCTTTTGCTCGTCGGTGAGCTCGTTGCTCGCAGTGGATGCGGCACCCGTGCCGGCCCCGCCGACTGAACAGCCCGTAAGCCCTGTCCCGGCAAGTGCCAGCGCGCCCGCCGCACCCGCAAGAGCCGCTCGACGCGAGAACAGCCTGCTGTCCTTGTCGCTCAATTCCATATCGTTACCGTCTTTGAATGCCACCGTCGTTTCCCTCATATACCGGGGAGCTTGCCCGTCTCTATCCCAATATGGCTCAGAGTTTAACAAACACCCCTCAGCAGTAGTTTAAGCTTGCAGCAGCGTGGAAACACGGCTTGGAGGCGCGGCCGATCCGTTTTCCTCCGTCCCCGAGGGATCATTTTTTAGTACTTGAAGAAGCCCTCGCCCGAGCTTTCGCCCAGCTTGCCTTCGTCGAGCATCTGCTTGAGGACGGATGCCATGGCCTTAAAGTTGTAGGGCATCATCATCTTTTTGAGCAACGGGCTCACCAGGCCCGGCACCTTCTGGTACTGCATAACGATGTTGTAAGCCGTCTGGATACCAACCGTATCGAATACGCGGAACGGACCCTTGGGGGCGCCGGTGCCACGCGTCCATGCGAGGTCGATGCTCTTGGGATCGCTCACGCCCGAGACATACAGGTCGAGGCCCGAAAGCAGCCATGGCACCAGCATGGAATTGAGCAGGTAGCCGTTCTTTTCCTTGTTGACGGGCAGGGCAAGCATGCGAATGTCGTTGGCGAAGTCGACGAGCTCGTCGAAGTAGCGCTTGTCGGTTTGATCCTGCGCCATGACCTCGGTCATGTTGTTCTTCCAGATGGAGTTGGCAAAGTGCAGCGACAGGTACTTCTCGGGGCGACCAGTGTACTTGGCAAAGGTGCTCGGCAGCAGCGTAGAGGAGTTCGTCACGACGACGGTCTTTTGCGGGAGAACCGGGGCAAGCTTTTTGTAGAAGTCGATCTTTGCCTGGGTGTCCTCGGCCATAGACTCGATGACCAGGTCGGCGTCGGCTACGGCCTTGGCAAGATCGAGCTCCAGCTTGAGCGTGGAGTAGGCACACTCGACGGCGGCGAGTGCCGCCTCCTTGTCGAAGGGCTGGCCGCTATCGGCGATACCGGCGCACCACTCGCCTGTGCCATCCGCCATGCCCTCGATTGCCGCGATGTACTCCTCGCGCACATGATCGATCTTGGGCTGGGTGCGGCCGATGCTGCCCTCGCTGCGCAGCCAGATCGTCACATCAAAGCCGCAGTAGGCAGCCTGAAAGGCAATCTGGCTTCCCAACACGCCGCCACCGGCAACACAAACGGTCTTGTAGCTCATAGGAACGGTCCTCTCTTACGTAATTCCATAGATGTGTATTTATTCAACCGTAAAGATGACGCGCATTGGGGACGGGTTCCTTAAACGGATGGTATTTCGCGGCAAACGGCTACACCTGTTCATTATCTCAGGGTTCCGAGGGCGATTTTTTTGCCACCGAGACGTCGTTTGCGGAAGTATGCGGCAAATTCCGGAACCCTTGAGCATACCCCGGTTTTCCGCCAATAAAACCACAGGTACAGGGCTTGGATATATCCGGTGTGCTCGGCCTATTCAGATTTTGCCGCATACTTCTGAAATCTGAGTTCGCAAAGGGTGATAGTCGGGGCGTTTGCGCAACATATGTCCAGCAAAAGC
>USHS01000291.1 GCA_900554585.1 uncultured Collinsella sp. | reverse complement strand
GGCATCACCTTTGCCGGCGCCGGGCAGAACCTCGATACCGGCTGCAAGGTCGTGCTCAACGCGCCCGAGACCTCGGCAACCGTCGAGACCAAGGGCATCTCCAAGAGCGGCGGCATCCAGACCTTCCGCAGCTCCATCGTGGCCACGCCTAAGGCCGAGGGCTCCAAGGCAACCGTGAGCTGCCAGTCGCTGATGCTCGACGACCAGAGCCGCTCCGACACCATCCCCGCCATGGACATCCGCGCCAAGAACGTCGATATCGGCCACGAGGCCACCATCGGCCGCATCGGCGACGACAAGGTGTTCTACCTGATGAGCCGCGGCATCTCGGAGGAAGAGGCCCGCACCATGATCGTCAACGGCTTTGCCAACCCGGTCTCCAAGGAGCTGCCGCTGGAGTACGCCGTCGAGATGAACAACCTGATCAAGCTCGAGATGGAAGGAGCGATCGGATAATGAAACAGACCACGAACACCGCTACCACCACGCTCGAGCAGGTTAATGCGATGCCTGCCGCCACTTGGGGTTGGCTGCGCATGAACCAGACCAAGCTTGAGCTTTCGGACGAGCTTACCGTCGCTC
This sequence comes from uncultured Collinsella sp., assembly GCA_900554585.1. Classification (GTDB taxonomy): domain Bacteria; phylum Actinomycetota; class Coriobacteriia; order Coriobacteriales; family Coriobacteriaceae; genus Collinsella. Next base: position 1,522 of record USHS01000291.1, on the reverse strand, counting down.
CTGCCGAGGCCGTCGAGGTCGAGGGGCTGGACGAGCAGTTCCGCGGCACTGCCGACGCCTTCGACGCCGCCATGGACGCCATGGCCGAGCGCTTCCCCGAGCGCCGCGCCTCCGCCCCCGGCGACGCCGCCGACCGCGCCCGCATCACGCCCGAGACCGAGCTCGACGTGCCCGCCACCTCCGTCTATCAGGCCAGCGCCATCAAGCTCGAGGAGGAGCTCTCCCCTGCCGAGGCCTTCGAGACTGGCATGGGCGAGGCTGCCTGCCCCTACCTGGCCGACCGTGAGTGGCGTCAACGCTGCCGCGGCCATCGCCGCTATCGACGTCGTCGCCCGTCCGCAGGCAACGCTCGACCTGCAGATCGCCCTGGACTCCCCCGTTGCCGGCGAAGGCGTCGTGGGTTCCGTGCTGCGCGTGTGCGCCCACGAGTACGCCACCGTCAACATAACCTGCACGCAGACACTCGACGACAGCTGGATCGCACTCGACGACACCGGTCTGTTCCTGGACGGGGGCGCGCGCGTCAACGTACAGCACACCGTCCTGGGTGCCGGCGCCAGCGCCACCGGCCTTGCCGGCGACCTGCTGGGCGACACCGCCAAGGTGACCATCGATACCGATTACCTGGGTGCCCGCGAACAGGTGCGCGACTTTAACTACGAGCTGCGCCACCGCGGCCGCAAGACCGAGTGTGAGATCGACGCCAACGGTGTGCTGACCGGCACGTCCAAGAAGGTCTACCGCGGCACCATCGACCTCGTGCACGGCTGCAAGGGCGCAACCGGCACCGAGCGCGAGACGGTGCTCTTGGCCAACAAGGGCGTCGACAACAAGACCGTTCCCGTCATCCTCTGCGACGAGGACGACGTCGCCGGCAACCACGGCGCCACCATTGGCCACGTCCGCGACGAGCAGCTGTTCTACCTCGCCTGCCGCGGCCTTGACCAAAACGCCGCCGAGGACCTGTTCATCCGCGCCAAGCTGGAGGACGCCGCGCTTTCCGCCACTGACGAGCGCACCCGCGCTGCTGTTGTCCGCTTGGGCAATAACCTGATCGACAACTTTGAGGAGGAGCTCGCATGATCGACACCGAGCACGTTAAATGCGACACCTGTACAGCACCGGAGCCTATGGAGCTCGACGCCAGCGACGAGGCCTCACGCGGCTGGCCCACCGTCGACATCGAAACCAATCCCTACAAGGCACAGTTCCCGCTGTTCCAGCAGCACCCCGAGATCGCCTTCCTCGATAGTGCCGCCACCGCTCAGCGCCCCGTCTGTGTGCTCGACGCCGAGCGCGACTTCTACCAGCGCATGAACGCCAACCCCCTACGCGGCCTGTACTCGCTATCCGTCGAGGCCACCGAGGCCATCGCGAAGGTGCGCCAACAGATTGCCGACCTCATCGGCGCCCCCCAGGCCAACGAGGTCGTCTTCACCCGCAACACGAGCGAGTCTCTCAACCTGGTCGCTAAGAGCTTTGCGCCCACGGTCTGTCTCTTATACACATCTGACGCTGCCGA
>USHS01000290.1 GCA_900554585.1 uncultured Collinsella sp. | reverse complement strand
GGGCATGCCCCGCCTCTTACACCACATCTCTGCGCGCTACCCCTCCAGACGCTCAAATCACGTCTGAAGGGGTTAATTTTGCTGCGACTAAATTAGTCACAGTACTCATATTTGGCATTTTTTGCACACCGGGTCCCGAGGAGGCGCCTGCACCTCCCCGGGACCGCTCGGCTATTCGACGATTGGCGCCCCGTGGCCCCAAGAACCTTCCATGCCGCACACGGTCGAAGCAAACCCGGCAGCAAAGTCAAGCGCGCGCTCGATGGCCTCGGCGCCATCCTCACCACGCTTGGCGGAATCGAGATAGCACATCAAAAACGAGGTGAGGAACGAGTCGCCCGCCCCCATGGTGTCCTTCATGTCCGTTACCGGTTTAGCCAGCTGGCGGTAATAACGCTCGCCGTCGTAAGCAATGCAGCCCTCGGCGCCCGCCGTAGCCGACACAAAACGCGGACCCAGGCCCTTCACCCATGCCAGACGCTCGCGGATCCCGTCCTCACTCGCGGCATCCGCTGCACTAAAGAAAGCAAAATCGACGTAGGGCGCAATCTGCTCGTAGTACTCGTCGGTGGAGTCGTCCGAAAAGTCAAAAGAAACCGTGACGCCCGCAGCCTTCAACTTGGGCAGCTCGCGCTCGGTAAAGCAATAGTTGCCCGAATGAACCACATCGAACTGCTTCATGTACGCAAGGTCAAAACGATCGAGGACATAGCGCGCATCGCCACGGATACCGCCCTCGTTGGAGCCAAGGAAGACACGGTCACCGTCAACGACGGTCACACGAGCCGCTCCGTTCTCGCCAATCATCTGCTCGCACTTGTCAAGCTCGATACCCTCATCCTCGAGGCTTGCAATGACATGCTCGGCAGCGGCGTCATTGCCAAAAATGCCCATGTATGCGGAGCGTGCGGCACCGCATTTCTTGGCATAAACGGCGAAGTTCACCGCGTTACCGCCAGGATACATGGTGTGGATATGCTCGTAGCGATCGACGACGTTGTCGCCAAATCCGAGCGCGTTAACGTTAAATGCCATGGTATTTACCCTTCTAGTACTCGACGACGCCCATGTAGCGACGGAAATCGGGATCATGGTCAAACACCTTGCCGCGTGCGGCACGCAGCTCGCAGTTCATGGCGTAGAACAGCACCGGGTCCAGATAGGCACGGACGCTCGCCGGCACGGCTTCCATACCGTACTCCTTGGCATCGAGCACCATCAGCGTATCGGTATGCGTCTTAAGGAACGCCAGGGCGCGCTCGTCCATAGCACGGCACTCGCTGGAGCCCATCTGCAGGAAGTAAAAAACGCCATCCTGAGTAGCCTCGAAGGGGCCGTGGAAGTACTCGGCAGAGTGGATGTAGCTGCAGTGCTGCCACTGCATCTCCATAAGAGAGCAGATAGCGAAACCGTAGGTCTGGCTAAAGTTGGGACCGCTGCCCAGAATGTAGAAGAACTCGTGCTCCTGGCAAAGCTTGGCAAAACGATCGCCCAGCTCGGCATTTACCTTCTCACGTGCCGGGGGAAGAATCTTATCCATCTCGGCGATACCGGCATACATATCGGCAAGATCGGCGTAGCCCTCCTGCTGATCGAGCAGCTCGGCCGCAAGCGACAGCGAAATGCCAGCGGGGACCTCGGCCTGCGGCACGCCCTCGCCCCACGGGTAGACCCACGTGGTCCACTTGCCGGAGTCGATCTTGGATCCAGCGTTGTCGGTCTGGGCGATCACCGTAGCGCCGGCGGCAAGGGCAATCTCGCAGCCCTCGACGACCTCCGGGGTATTGCCACTGTGGCTGCAAGCGATGACCAGGGACTTCTCGCCCAGACGACGCGGACGCATAATGTCGAATTCACGCGCGGTATAGATATACGAAGTGAAAGTGGTTGCCTCGCGCTGCAGAAGCTCATGAGCCGGGATCAAATCGATCATGGAGCCACCGCAAGCAATCCAGTAGACGCTGTCGAACTTGCCCTTCTCGGCAATTGCCTCTTTGATCAGATCGTGTGCGTTCATATCCAGTTCCTTTCTTGTTTGGGCCGCAATCAATGACGTTGGTTGCGTGGCCGATAGTTGTTTTAGTCAATCAGATATTTCTCGAATGCGGCCATGTTCTTGGC
>USHS01000289.1 GCA_900554585.1 uncultured Collinsella sp. | reverse complement strand
CCCCTGCGCCCAAGCCCGCCGCTGCGAAGCCTGCGCCTGCCGCGCCCAAACCTCAACCTAAAAAGGTGGCTCATCCCAAGGCCGCCGAGCCCAAGCCGAGCCGTGACGAGATGACCTTTGCCCAGCGCATGGTCACCTCCAAGGAGCCTACGGGTGAGAATGAGATCCCCGGCATGGCTCCGGCTCAAAAAATCATCATTGTGCTCGCCCTCATCGCGTTTATCGTCTTTATGGTCTACACGATCACGGGCAGCATGGGCCTGCACTAACCTGTTCGCGCCGGGCTCCATGCCCGCACGTCCGCCTCGTCCAACCCTCAACTTCTGCACAACGCATCCGAAAGGTCGCCCCATGGCTTTGACCGACATCTCGCATCCCACCGACATCGCAATGCTCACCGATCTGTACGAGCTCACTATGGCCCAGGGCCTGTGGGAGAGCGGCAAGGCCAATGAGCAGGGTTGTTTTACCGCGTTTTACCGCGACCATCCCTTTGGTAGCGCCTACGCCGTCATGTGCGGCACCGCCGAGCTGCCTGAGCTGGTCGAGAACCTGCGCTTTACGCCCGAGGATATCGACTACCTTGCCTCGCTCCAGGCCCCGGCCGGCGGCGCGATGTTCAAGCCTGGATTCCTCGACTACCTGCGCGATTTTCGTGCGCATGTAAATATCGATGCCGTCCCTGAGGGCGAGCTCGTCTTTCCGCGCGAGCCCATGGTGCGCGTCACCGGCCCCGCGCTGGAGTGCCAGCTGCTCGAGACAGCGCTGCTCAACATCGTCGGCTTCCAGACACTTGTCGCCACCAAGACGGCGCGCGTGGTGTTGGCGGCGGACGGTCGTCCCGTGGCCGAGTTTGGCCTGCGCCGCGCCCAGGGTCCCGATGGCGGCCTGGCCGTTGCGCGCGCGAGCTACGTTGCCGGCTGTTCCTCTACGTCCAATGTGCTCGCCGGTCGCCGCTACGGTATTCCCGTCTTTGGCACGCATGCGCACAGCTGGGTGATGAGCTTCGATTCAGAGCTCGAGGCCTTCCGCGCCTTTGCCAAGTCGAGCCCCAAGAACTGTACGCTGCTCATCGACACCTACGATGTGCGTGAGGGCTGCGAGCATGCCATTACGGTTGCCAAGGAGATGGAGGCGGTGGGCGAGCGTCTGTCGGCTATTCGCATTGACTCGGGTGACCTTGCCAAGCTCTCCAAGTATGTGCGCGGCCGTTTTGATGCCGAGGGCCTGCCCTATGTGGGGATTTCGGTTTCCAACGATCTTGACGAGTACACGATTCAGTCGCTGCTCGACCAGGGTGCGCCTATCGATAGCTTTGGCGTGGGCACCAAGCTCGCGACCTGCTATGACCAGCCGGCGCTGGGCGGCGTGTACAAGCTTTCCGCCCGCCGTGCGAGCGAGACGGACCCGTGGACGCCGGTGGTCAAGCTCTCCGAGCAGCCCTACAAGCGCACGATCCCGGGCGTGCAGCGCGTGCGCCGCTATTACGACGGCTTTGGCGGCCCGATCTGCGACATGATCTATGACGAGGACCATCTGGCGGGGGAGGGCGCCGCGCGTGGCAATACCCTCGTGGCCGTGAACGATGCCGCCCTGGTGACCGACGTTTCCGAGCTTGAGTATCGCGAGCTGCTGGCGCCGATCGTGCGCGATGGCAGTGCCGTTGCCCCGCGCGAGAGCATTGAGGACGCACGCGAGCGTTGCACCTGGGCACTGGACCATCTGGATCCGGTCTACAAGCGCTTCCTGTACCCGCAGACTTATGTGGTGGGCATGGAGCAGGGCCTGGCACAGGTGCGCGACGAGCTCGTGCGCAAGAACATGGCCGCGGCTTCGGCCTTCCCCTGGGCAAAATGATCCGAAGGGGACGGAGGAAAACGGATCAGTTGGCCTTGCGGCTTCTCCGGTGATCCGCATGCGACGGAGGAAAACGGATCATTTTCTCGCCCGCCTGCTCAACATTCGATTGGTTTGACGTATGACGACTTCTTATAAAACGATGGTGGTAAAGATCGGTTCGTCCACGGTGGTGGGCTCCGACGGCAAGGTCAACCGCGCCTTTATCGGCGGGCTTGCCGATCAGGCCGCAGCCCTGCGCAAACTCGGTTGGCGCCTGGTCGTGGTG
>USHS01000288.1 GCA_900554585.1 uncultured Collinsella sp. | reverse complement strand
GATGGCTGGCAAAGGCGCGCTTAGACGGAAGATGCTCCCCCGCCGCAATGCGCCCAGCAACAATATCGTCTCGAATTTGCTGGTAAACATATTCATAGAGCGATGCTTCGCCGCGTTTTTCCAAATTGTAGTCAAGCATGTGTTTGCCACCTGACCTTATCGCGCTGTTCAATCTGGTATTAGTCTGACCTTGTAATTATCTCGAAAACTGAGTATTTCGCCATACCCAGCTCCCCGATAGGATGTTCCGTCAAGCAATGCACATGCCAACCAAGGGAGCAACCATGGTAGAACAGACCAGCAAGGCCGATCGCGTCAAACTCAACCGCGAGCTCGCGCAGATGCTCAAGGGCGGCGTCATCATGGACGTCACCACTCCCGAGCAGGCACGCATCGCCGAGGAGGCAGGCGCCTGCGCCGTCATGGCTCTCGAGCGCATCCCGGCCGACATCCGTGCCGCAGGCGGCGTCTCGCGTATGAGCGATCCCAAGATGATCAAGGGCATCCAAGAGGCCGTCTCCATCCCCGTCATGGCCAAGTGCCGCATCGGTCACATTGTCGAGGCGCAGGTCCTGCAGGCCATCGAGATCGATTACATCGACGAGTCCGAAGTTCTCTCCCCTGCCGATGACGTCTATCACATCGACAAGACCCAGTTTGACGTGCCGTTTGTCTGCGGTGCCCGCGATCTGGGCGAGGCGTTGCGCCGTGTTGCCGAGGGCGCCACGATGATTCGCACCAAGGGCGAGCCGGGCACGGGCGACGTCGTCCAAGCCGTGCGCCACATGCGCAAGATCCAAAAGCAGATCCGTGACGTTGTCGCTCTGCGCGATGATGAGCTCTTTGAGGCAGCCAAACAGCTGCAGGTTCCGGTCGAACTGGTACGCGAGGTTCATGCCACGGGCAAGCTTCCCGTGGTGAACTTTGCCGCCGGCGGCGTAGCGACCCCCGCCGACGCCGCGCTGATGATGCAGCTGGGCGCCGAGGGCGTCTTTGTCGGCTCGGGTATCTTTAAGAGCGGCGACCCCGCTAAGCGCGCCGCCGCCATCGTCAAGGCCGTGGCAAACTTCACCGATGCCAAACTCATCGCCGGGCTTTCGGAGGACCTGGGCGAGGCCATGGTGGGCATCAACGCCAACGAGATCGAGATCATCATGGAGGAGCGCGGGCGCTAGTCCAGCAGAAAGGATCGCACATGAGCGATTATGCAGACCAAACGGTCGCCGTGCTGGCGGTCCAAGGCGCTTTTGCCGAGCACGAGGCAAGACTATCTGAGCTGGGCGCGCACTGTATTGAGCTGAGGCAGGCGGCCGATTTGCAGCAGAACTTTGACCGCCTGGTCCTCCCCGGCGGCGAGTCCACCGTTCAGGGCAAGCTACTTGCCGAACTCGGTATGCTCGAGGGGCTTCGCACCCGCATTGTTGAAGGCATGCCTGTATTGGGGACTTGCGCCGGCTTGATTCTGCTGGCGCGCGACCTTGCCGCCCACGACGATAAGGGGACGCCGCGCCTGGCAACCATGGATGTGCTCGTTGAGCGTAATGCCTATGGCAGACAGCTCGGCAGCTTTCGCACCAAGGGGCGGGTAGACGGTATCGACGGTGAAGTGCCGCTGACGTTTATCCGTGCACCCCGCATCGTCAAGGTGCACGGCAATGCCAAGGCCCTGTCCGAAGTCGAAGGCCGCATCGTCGCCGCCCGTCAAGACAACCAGCTCGGTGTCACCTTCCACCCCGAGCTCGACGACGACGCCCGCCTCCACGAACTGTTCCTACAAATGTAGGCAGAAAACAAACGAGCGTGGATTTTCGGACGCATAGCAAATGAGAGTGGATAATCTCCCACTTTGAGCTCGAATGCAGACTCAAACCGGGAGATTATCCACTCTCATGCTATGTAGTCATTTAAGAACGTCCCCAATGACTACTTCGACAACACCGATGTTTTGGTACCGACAGCGAAAACCCGCCAGAGCGAGCAAGGTGCCTCGAAACGAGGTGGCATTGATCTTTTGATCATGCCGCCGAAGTTGAAAGGCAGATTGCCGCTCTGACGGGTTTGCAGCGTCAACTAGTTACGCGGTTCGTAGAACCGCGTAACCCCTAAAAGCGGTTGCCGCGGAAGCCAC
>USHS01000287.1 GCA_900554585.1 uncultured Collinsella sp. | reverse complement strand
GTGCCGGCACATGTCCAGGCGCCCCAGTTTGCCTGCAGCGCTTTTGTCGCCGTAGATGCCGAAGGCCGCGTGCGCACCGGTCGCAATTACGACTTTAAGGACGACACCTCGGCGCTGCTGATGCGCAATCACCCACGCGGCGGCTATGCTTCCATCGGGCTTGCCGCCCTTAACAACCTGGGCGATAACACTCCGCTTGACTCCGTCGCCGGACGCGCCGCTGCGTTGATGGGCCCGTTTGCCCAGCTCGACGGTGTTAACGAATGCGGCGTGTCCATTGCCGTACTCACTCTGGATTCCAAGCCCTGTGACCAGGACACGCAACGTCCCGTCATCAATACCTCGCTCGCCATCCGTCTGGTGCTCGACCGTGCCGCCACCACGCAAGAAGCTGTCGACCTGCTTTCCGCCTACGACATGCACGCCATGGCAGGACGCGATTACCACTTCTTTATCAACGACGCCGCCGGTGACGCGCACGTAGTAGAGTGGGATCAGCGCGATCCGGACCGTGCTTTCAAAGCGACTCCCGTGCGCCAGGTTACGAATTTCTACGCCTGCTATGGCGACGAAGTGCTGCCCAACCAAAAGAATGGCGAGCTGGGCCATGGCAAAGAGCGCGCCGTCGCAATCGCCGATGTCCTTGACGCCCATGTCGGTGCCCAGGACGAAACGATTGTCTGGGAAGCCTTGCGCGCTGCAGCGCAAGAGCCCAATCCGGAAGACATCACCAGCAATACGCAATGGTCGGTCGTCTTTGACAATACCGAACCCGCCGCCGCTATTACGCTGCGCCGCCACTGGGGCGACGTCGACGCCTTCGCACTGTAAGGAGCCAGGCCTGTCGGCCTTACGCTCGCCTGACGTTGTTTACATTTCCATACGCTTGAGCTAACACGTTTTACCCCCGCGTCAACAGTGTGCGGGGGTAAACTTATGCGCATGTTATAACTTGCCCGGAAGGATTCATCATGCTTAGGATCGGTCTTCTTACCAGTGGCGGCGACTGCCAGGCGCTCAACGCCACTATGCGCGGCATCGTCAAAACGCTTATGACCAATAGCGAAGAACCTATCGAGATCTATGGTTTTGAGGACGGCTACCAGGGCCTTATCTACAGCAGATTCCGTGTCATGACTCCCGCCGATTTTAGCGGCATCCTCACCCGCGGCGGCACCATCCTGGGCACGAGCCGTACGCCGTTCAAGCGCCTGGACACTCCCGAGGCCGACGGCGTCGAGAAGGTGCCGGCGATGGTCCACACCTATCATAAGCTGCAGCTCGACTGCCTGTTTATGCTGGGCGGCAACGGCTCCACCAAGACCGCCAACCGCCTGCGCGAAGAGGGCCTCAACGTTATCGCCCTGCCCAAGACCATCGATAACGACACCTGGGGCACCGAGTTGACGTTTGGCTTTACGAGCGCCATCGACGTCGCTACCAAGTGCATCGACGACATTCACACCACCGCCTCAAGTCACGGCCGCGTGTTCGTTATCGAGATCATGGGCCACAAGGTTGGCTGGATCCCGCTGTATGCCGGCGTCGCGGGCGGCGCAGATGTCATCTTGATTCCCGAGATTCCCTACGACATGGATAACGTCATCAAGACCATCGAGCATCGCATGGAGACCGGCAGCCGCTTTACTATCGTGGCCGTCGCCGAGGGCGCTATCTCCAAGGAGGACGCGGCGCTGTCCAAGAAGGAGTACAAGAAGAAGCTCGCCGAGCGCACGAGCCCGTCAATCGTGTACGACATCGCCAAGGAGATCGAGGCCAAGACCGGTCGCGAGACCCGCGTCGCCATCCCCGGCCACACGCAGCGCGGCGGTCAGCCCGACGCCCAGGACCGCATCTTTGCGACCCAGTGCGGTGTCGAGGCAGCGCTCGGCTGCCTACGCGGCGAGTTTGGCTACATGATTGCCCTGCGCGACGGCAAAATGTGCCACATGCCGCTCGAGGATGTCGCCGGCAAGCTCAAGTTTGTCGACCCCCAGAGCGATCTGGTGCGCGAGGCCAAATCGTTGGGCATCAGCTTCGGCGACGAATAGCCTCGGCTGGAACTGCTCCCATCGGGCCCTCCGGCCTCCGCCTGACGTATTTCGATTTGGCTCCTCCCTTGACTCCGTCAAAGGT
>USHS01000286.1 GCA_900554585.1 uncultured Collinsella sp. | reverse complement strand
GTTTGACTATGTTTGCCGAGGCTTGCGTGGACGTTGCCGTGCTTGAGGTTGGCATGGGCGGACGCTGGGATGCTACGAGTGCGACCGATCCCGTCGCCGTCGCCATTACGGGCATTGGACTCGACCATACGAAGGTCCTTGGCGACACGCTTGAGGCTATTGCGGGGGAGAAGGCTGCGGTTATTAAGCCTGGGCGCCTGGTTGTTTTGGGCGAGGGTACGCATGAGGCGAGCGTTCAATGTGTGATGGATGCCCGTTGCCGCGAATGCGGTGTTGTGCCGCTCGTGGTGAGCCATACGACGACCAAACTTCCGGCACACGTGGGCGATACGGTGGAGTTTAGCTGCACCACGCCGCGTGCAATCTATACATCGAGCATGGTCAAACCGGCCTATCAGCCGCAGAATGCCGCGTGCGCGATTATGCTGTGCGAGGGGTATTTGGGTCGCGAGCTCGACCATGAGGCGCTCGACGCTTCGCTTATGGGCTGCCCCACGCCGGGTCGCTTTGATGTGCTGGGAACCGATCCGCTCAAGCTGATCGATGCCTGCCATAACCCCCAGAGCTGCGAGAACTTTGTGAGCGCGCTGGACGAGATCGATCCGTGCGTAGAGAATCGCCCAACGTTGCTGTGCGCCGCGCTGGCCGATAAGGACGTGGCGGGCATCGTCGACGTGCTGATTCCGGCCTTCCCGCGCGTGGTCGTGACGCAGACCGATTCCGATCGCGCCCTGCCGGCAGAGGAACTCGCCGCCCTGGTGGACGCCGATAAGCTCGCGGGCGTGTATCCCAGCGTATCCGAGGCCCTCGCAGCCCTCGATGCCGCCGGCGAGCCCTTCGTAGCAGCCGGCACCATCACCCTAGCCGGCGAAGTAGCGGGGCTGCTCCGTTAACTCATCCCCTCATCAGTTGCGGTGAAATAGTTCCTGTTTTTGGGTCCTAGCGGCCCATCCAAGATCTATACCACCGCAACTCAAAAACAGTCAAGTACTTGTAATGTGTCCTCCCGCTTACGAAATCGTTTATGCCGCTTGACCTATCTCATATTGCGTTGCCAAGCTGGGGAGGGGTACGCTCAGCCTAACTTGCAATCCGGACCAGCGCTGTGGTCCGTTGAGCCAGTCGGGAGGAACTATGAATAGAAGGCATGTCAACGCGGCAATCACCGCGGGCCTGGCCCTTACCATGACGGTTGGTTCGGTGCCGCCGCAGGCGTTTGCCGAGATGATGCAGGGCGATACCACCCAGGTCGTCGCCGAGCAAAGCGATGCGGCGGGAGCTGACGCCACATCCGCGGACACCGGCCAGACAACCTCGGAAGATCAAGCGGTCGACAAGATCGCCTCGCTTGCCGAGCAAACCGACTTGCATGTTGCCGAGGGCTCCGACGCAACGCTACCTCAAACCGTGGCGGCGACTTACGAGAGCGGCGCCACTAAGCAGGAAAACGTTACCTGGAAGCTGAACGGTGCCGATGCTCCGGCAACCTTGGCGCAGCTGCCTGCCGGCTCGTATGAGTTTGAGGGCACCGTCGACGGCGCTACCCAGACGGTCAAGTAGCGTGTGATCATCGAAGCCCCGGCGGATCCGGCTGCAGTTAATGCAGTCGAACCCGTGAGCACGAACGAAGATTTGAAGATTGCGTCCGTCGATAGTACGCCAGTTGTAAAAAAATATGTGGGACAGGGCTATGTTGGCGAAGTGTACGGCACCTCAGTCAATCTGACGCTGACAAATGGAACTAAAGCTACCGGCATGGTCAATTGGGACGAAGCCTCAAGGAACACTATCAAGACTGCTTCCGATGAATCGGAGGTGCCGATCCAAGGCTCCATTTCGTATATCTACATCGGTAACATGGGTTATTCACTTAGTGAGCCCTATTCCGTTGCCGGAACGCTCAAGGTTTTTGTTCCCAGGTCTTCGAATTACACACAAAGCGTGACGACGTCGCCCGGCGTCGCGCCGTCTCTTCCTTCGACTGCTTATATATCCTATTCCGATAACTCGGGCTGTTCCTGCGATGTGGAGTGGGATGAGGTCTCCGAGGTAGACTATCAAAAACCTGGCTCATTTGTCGTTGAGGGACATTTGACATACTCGCCCTGTCTCTTATACACATCTCCGAGCCCACGAGACTCC
>USHS01000285.1 GCA_900554585.1 uncultured Collinsella sp. | reverse complement strand
TAAGGTGGTGTGCGTCAAGGCGGTGCCGGGAAGCACCGAGGTCAAGATGGACCCCAAAACCAATACCATCGTGCGCGATGGCAAGCAGGCGGTCATTAATCCCTTCGATGCAAGTGCCCTCGAATGTGCGTTGGCGCTCAAGGACGACTTTATCGGCTTTGGCATGGATGTGCACGTGACGGTGGTATCGATGGGTATCCCTGCAACCGAATTGCTACTGCGCGACTGCATCGCCCGCGGCGCCGACGATGCATTGCTGCTCACCGACCGTGCTTTTGCGGGCGCGGACACGTTGGCGACCACCTATGCTCTCAAATGCGGCATCGAGGCGCTCGACGAGGACTTCGACCTGCTCATCTGCGGCAAGATGGCGGTGGATGGCGATACTGCCCAGATTGGCCCCGAACTGGCCGGCGCCTTCGAGATTCCCTGCGTGACCGATGTGAGCTGCGTACAGAGCGCGGGCTTTACGACGTGCGGCTCGCTGGCGCTTGTCCACGGCTGTGACGCCGGCGAGGAGACGGTCTATCTGGAGATGCCGTGCGCGATGACGACCGCCAAGGAGATCGGCCAGCTGCGCATGCCGAGCATCGCCGGCATTCGCGCGGCCGAAGATGCGGATGTGCGGGTGGTCTGTGCTGCCGATGTGCATGCCGACCCTTTGCGCTGCGGTCTTACCGGATCGCCGACGCAGGTCGTGCGCTCGTTTGTGCCCGACCGTGACCAAACGTGCGAGGCCATCGAGGGCACGCCGGTCGAACAGGCGGCAAAGCTTGCCAAGATTATCGAGGGGATGGCATAGATGAGCGGACTGATAATCGATAGCGAGGCATGCGTTGGCTGTGGCCGCTGCGTTCGCGCCTGTGCCTCGGGTGGCATTGTGGTGGAGGGCGAGCGCCCCAACCGCTACGCCCATGTGACCGACGGCTGCATCTTGTGCGGCGGGTGCGTCGACGCCTGTCCCGTCAACGCCATTTCGATCGAGCGCGACGAGGCCGCCGGCGCGGTTGACCTCGATGCGTATCGAGACATTTGGGTATTCGTTCAGACCGACGAGCACGATGTCGTGGCCCCGGTGGCCTACGAGCTCATGGGCAAGGGCCGCGAGCTTGCCGATGCACGCGGCTGTCGCCTGGTGGCGCTGGTCGGCATGGGCCCCGAGGGCTCGCTCGGGGACCTGGAGCATCTGGTTTGCGCCGGTGCGGACGAAGTTCTGGTCTGTCGTGACGAGCGCCTGCGTCAGAACGACGCGGAGGTCTATGCTCGCCTCATCTGCGATTTGGTAGCCGAGCGCAAGCCCGAAGCCATTCTGTACGGTGCGACCGCTTTTGGCCGCGAGCTGGCGCCTGGCGTTGCCGTGCGCCTGCGGACGGGCCTTACGGCCGACTGCACCGTGCTTTCGATGGATACGGAGACGGGCCTGCTGCAACAGACGCGTCCGGCGTTTGGCGGCAACTTGATGGCCACCATCATCTGCCCCAACCACCGTCCCCAGATGGCAACGGTGCGCCCCGGCATCTTTAAGGCGCCCGACTTTGACTATAGCCGCTCCGGAACGATTACCCAGGTATTACTTGCGGAAGACGCCAAGGCTCGTGTCGAGATTTCGATTCCCGCCGAGGAATGGGGCCAGCAGGCTTCGATTGCCGATGCCGAGCGTCTAGTTGTTGTGGGTCGCGGTATTGGCTCCAAGAAAAACCTACCCTTGATGCGAAAGCTCGCCGAAGCCCTGGGTGCCGAGCTCGGCTGCACGCGACCCGTCGTGGAGGCGGGCTGGCTGGAGTATCGCCACCAGATTGGCCAGACGGGCGTGTCGGTTTCACCCAAGCTCCTCGTGAGCATCGGCGTTTCGGGTGCCATCCAGCATCTTGCCGGCATCGGTGGGGCGGAGTGCATCATCGCCGTCAACGAGGACCCGGATGCTCCCATCTTTGGCGCCGCCCAGTACAAGGTCGTCGGCGACGCCGTCGAGGTCGTTGAGGAGCTGCTGGCCCAGCTTGAGTGCTAGGCACTTGCCAGCCAGCTGCGCAGCTCGTCCTTTAGGCGCTCCCAGGTCGCTTGCGTGGCGGGATCGGTAAAGGGGCGCGTGATACCAAAGGGCGCGTCGAGCAGGCGGAGGATGATTTTTTTGCCTTGCAGCATAAGAAACTG
>USHS01000284.1 GCA_900554585.1 uncultured Collinsella sp. | reverse complement strand
TGTCTCAAATGCGGCCCGCTCGCTGTCGTTTCCAAGACATCGGCGTTGCCTTGCTTCGGGAATGCGGCAGATAGGGACGTTCCTTTTCTGCCGGCAGTTTGGGACACTCCTTACGGGGCACCCCCTCCACAGCGCCTATGCCAGCTTGTCGATTTGCCCAATCTCCCAGAGCGGAATGTTGACGAGCGTGCCCTCGTCTCTATATGCCGCTAACGATGTTCTCACGCAGCGCTCGAGCTTGAACTTCTCGCAGGCAATCCTCAGGCTCTTTGCTTTGAGGTTCTCTGCCGCCTTGACCTCGAGCGGAAGCACGGTCCCCGCATGGTCGATGGCAAAGTCAGTCTCTGCATTGCCGGAGGAGGATGACCAATACGCGGGAGTTTTGCCTTGGAGCAAAAGCTCCTGTGCGACGTATTGCTCGGTCAGCGAGCCTTTGAACTCCGTAAAAACAGCGGGCCCGTTCAGAACAATGGCCGGCGAGAGGCCGGAGAGTGCTCCGAGGATGCCGGTGTCGATGCAGAACAGCTTGAAGCCCGAGAGATCCTCGTAGCTTGTGAGCGGTGCTCTTAGGGCGGAAACACGTGGTACCTTATGAACGATTCCATAGTCCATGAGCCACTGGAGACTTTCCTCAAAATCGCGTGCGCGCGCCCCGGGACGAAGCGCGCCGTAGACGAACTTCTTGTTTTCCTTTGCGAGCTGGCCGGGAAGGGATTTCCAAACCAGCCTCATGCGCTCGACGATGCGGGCTGGCGCATGCTTGCCAAAATCGGATTCGTAAGCTTCGATGATTTGCTGCTGGAGCCTGCGGGCCTCGATGAAATCGTGGGAGGCGGCGAAAGCGGAGACAACTTCTGGCATGCCACCGACAACGAGGTATTCCTTGAGCAGGCGCTCGAGCTTTTCGGAAACGTTTGCCAGCAGGTCCATGTCTGCGGCAAGGATGGCATCTGCGAGCGGATCGCCATCGACGGCACGAACGAACTCGACAAACCCCATGGGGCGCATGGTGAGCTGGTCGATCTTGCCGACGGGGAACGACTCGTTTTCGCGTCGGAGCGCGAGCCCCATATAGGAGCCGGCTGCCACGATATGGTATTCCGGCGCCAGCTCGTTGAAGTATTTGAGCGAGGTGATGCCACGCGGTGCCTCTTGGATTTCGTCGAAGATGATGAGTGTGTCTGTCGGCGTTATGGTCTGGCCGCGCAGGAGCTCTATCTGGGAGATGATGCGTTTGGGGTCAAGGCTTCCGTCGAACAGCGAACGTGCGCCCGGTTCGAGCATAAAGTCAAAACGGATGACGTTTTGATACCGCTGGCCTGCGAATTCGTTGAGAAGCCAGGTTTTTCCCGTCTGGCGGGCCCCCTTAAGCAGGAGGGGCTTGCGGTTTGCCCTAGATTTCCAAGTGATGAGTTCGTCCATTAGCTGTCGCTGCACACTGCCTCCTAACGATCATGGTTAGTATAAGACTGTTTTGGTCTTTCCATCGAAAAATGTGGGAATGAACCACGCTTTTCCATCGAATAATGTGGGAGGCAACCACGTTTTTCCATCGAATAATGTGGGGGTTTAGGTCGGCACCTGGGGACGTTCCTTTTCTGCCGGCAGTTTGGGACACGCCTTGTTTTAGTGCAAATTAGCTACCCTTGCATCAAAACGGCGCCCGTCGGCGATGTTGCCGGCGGGCGCCGTTGTCGTGTGGGCGTAAATGATCCGTTTTCCTCCGTCCCCAAGGGATCATTGGGACGGTTTGAGCTGCGTGCTACAGCGAGTCGATAAAGCGCTGCTGGGCGGCGCGGCCGGCTTCGTCCCACTTAAAGACGCCGGCGTTGTCGAGCACGTGGCCAAACACCACGCCGACCTCCTCGTGCAGGATGTCGATGGCGTTATCGGCCGTAAGCTCATTGGCACGACGGGTGTAGACGTCCAGGGCCCACGCGGTGTGGCTGCGGCAAAGGTCGTCGCCCTCGAGTGCGGCGGCAAGATCGTAGCTTGCGTCAGCCTTGGCTGCCAGCAGGTGCTCGCGAACGGCACCAAGCTCGGGAACCAAACGCGGCGGTAAAATGGCCAGGCCCATGACCTCGATCAGGCCGATGTTCTCCTTCTTAATGTGGTGGTACTCGGCATGCGGATGGAAAACGCCCAGCGGATGCTCGTCGGTCGTGATG
>USHS01000283.1 GCA_900554585.1 uncultured Collinsella sp. | reverse complement strand
GCGGACGAGCTTGTTAATGGTCTCGACCATGTGCACGGGAATACGGATGGTACGGGCCTGGTCGGCGATAGCGCGCGTGATGGCCTGACGGATCCACCACGTGGCGTACGTGGAGAACTTAAAGCCCTTCTGATAATCGAACTTCTCGACGGCGCGGATCAGACCGAGGTTGCCCTCCTGGATCAGGTCCAGGAACAGCATGCCGCGACCGACATAGCGCTTGGCGATGGAGACGACCAGGCGCAGGTTGGCGCTGATGAGCGCCTGTTTGGCCTCGAGGCCGACGTTCTCGATACGAGTCAGGCGACGCATCTCGGAGCGGGTGAGCTCGATCTCGCCCGCCTCGGCAGCCTCGAGCTTCTCGGTGGCATCGAGACCGGCCTCGATCTTCATGGCCAGATCGACCTCTTCGGAGGCGGTCAGCAGGTCGACCTTACCGATCTCCTTAAGGTACATACGAACCGGGTCGCCGGTCAGCATCACCGTGGAGGCATCGATGCCGCGCACGCGCGAACGCGAACGGGACGTGCGCACGGTGCGCTTCTTCTTGCTCTTGGAAGAACCCATCTCGGCGTCGGCCTGACGGGCCATCTTAAGCTCGTGATCGTCGAGCGAGCCGGAATCGTGCTCGTCGTCATCGAAATCGTCGGTATCGCTATCGTTATCGTCATCGTCGACGTCCATGGGGGCGTCGTCGTTACCGCTCGCGGAGATAATCTGGATGCCGCTGTTGCGCAGCGCGGAATACACCGCGTTGAGCTGCTCGTCAGACACATCGATATCCTTCAGGGCGACCTGAATCTCGTCCTCGGTTACCGAAGTCCTGTTTGAGCCGTTGCCCATGAGCTTTGCAACGTAGGATTCCAGCCCAGTACCCGTGCTCTCACTCTTATTTGGCACAGATTCTCCCTTCATAGTCCACAGGACTCATTACTTTAGCACACACATTGACGTCTATACCCAAAATTCAGACTGGATATAGGCGCAAATACGCTGGTTGACCACAACATCTAGGCCTGGTCGGCGCCCGCTGTCTCCAAACCGATCAAACGGAACGGGTCCGCCACGCCACCGATCGACTTTTGGAGCTCGCGCTGACGCTGAGAATCTTGCATCGCTTGCATCGTCAGCACACGGCGCGCCTCATCGTCGAGTGACCGGTCCTGACGTAACTTGGCCTGTGCGGCGCGCATGCGGCGCTTGATAGTGTAGAGCTCGAGGGTATCGAGCATAAACACGATGTTCGTCTCGGTGGGGTGCTTGCTCGTCGACGAAATGCGCCCGGCGCTGACAAGCGACGCTGCCTCGGGACACACCGCGCGCGCCGCATCCATGCACGCCGTGGGGTCGGTGCCCGGCGGCGTCGCGAGCACGGCCCACGCGATGGACTCGTGGCGCGGATCCACCCACTCAATCGAGCAGATGCGGTCGGCATACGTGCGGAACAGGTCGGGATAGCTCGTGAGCATCGTCAGCAGCTCGCGCTCCCCCGCCAAAGATTTTCGCTCTAGGTCGGTCAGCACGATCGGCATCGTCGGTGCTGCAGACGCGCCCGTTGCGTCGGCAACCGGCGCCGCGCCATCCATGCCAACCGGCACATCGATCGGCGGCATATCGTCGACAGCCTCGACCGGCGCGGCCCCGTAGGCCTCGAGCGGCACATAGTCATACGGTTCTTCTTCGACCGGTGCGGACACCGGGGGCGTCACCCCCGACGCCCAAGCGCCGCGAGGCGCCCCCTGCGAACCAGACGCCCGACCGCCCGCGCTGCCGGCACGCTCGGCCTGCGCCCGCTGGCGCTCGTAGTTCTGCTCGCGACGACGCTCGGCATCCTCGCGCTTGGCAACATCGCGAAACACACGGCCCGAGCTCGAACGCACCGTCTCCAAGTCCAAACCCAGCAGGTCGGCAATCTGGATAAAGTACGTATCGATCATGTAGCTATCGCGAAGCGGATAGATGAGCGTCAGCGCATCCTCAAGCGCTTTGGCACGACCGCCCGGCGTGGTAATGTCGCTCGACTCCTGCAGTGAGCGGTACACAAAGTCCATGAGGGGTTCGGCGGCGTCGATACGTGCCTGCAGTGCCTCGCCGCCATGCGCCGTGATGAACTCCATGGGGTCGTTGCCGTCGGGAAGCACCACGCAGCGCAGGTTCATCGAATCCTGCTC
>USHS01000282.1 GCA_900554585.1 uncultured Collinsella sp. | reverse complement strand
GCTTAAGGTCCAGCCGCGCCCCGTGTCGCTTACCTACGAAGCATCACCCGTCATGGATATCATCCTCGGCGCCGCCAAAGAGGGCGCGTCGCTCTATGCCGTCACCGACCCCGCCGGCATTACGCACCGCGTGTGGGAGGTCAAGCGCGAGGACGCCGTTGCCGCCATCCGAGCCATGCTCGACCAGGCACCAGAGCCGGCGCCGGCTGACGACCCCACCTATGCCGCCGCGCTGACAGGGGCGGCGCAGCTCCTGGCGGACGAGGCCCGCGCAGCCGGCACCTACACGGGCAAAGAGCCGTTCAACTTTACCGTTGCCGCGTTATTCCCCGCCGCGCAGGTCGCCGGCGGCGCACCGCAGGTTCCAACGGGCCTGCTCACCCACCAGATCGCACGGTTCTAACAGGGCGTAAACGCCCAGTACAAAGACTCGGCCGCTCAACAAACAAGGGGCGGGGATACATGCGCATGCATCCCCGCCCCCTTCACATCGAGCAATGATGTCGGCAATCCACGTCGCCACGCCCAGGCTACCCGCGCTGCGAACCCGTTGCCGCCACCAGCGGCTCAAGACCCAGCTCGCGCGCATAATCTTCCTGCGTAAAGACTTCGACCAGGTCAAACGTATCGGTTGCATCGTCAAACGCAAAATGCAGCACCGAGCAGTTGCCCGGCACACGGTCGCGCTCGTCTGCCGCCGTGCCCTTCACGTGATCCATAAACTCCTTGATAGCCGAGCCATGGCTTACCGCGAGCACGCACGAATGATCCGGGCGTCGCATAAGATCGGTCAACGTCGCCACCATGCGCTCGCGCACCTGCATCTGCCCCTCGCCGCCGAACTGGCGGTAAAAGTCACGCCACGGACGCCCAGGCATCAGCATCACGCGCTCGGCCTCGAAGTCGCCAAAGAACCACTCGCGCAGGCCATCAAGGCGCTCGTAGGCAAGACCCGGCCACAGGCTGGCGATAGTCTGCTCGGTGCGGTGCAGCGTCGAGGTATAGGCATGATCGGGCTCAATGCCGCGCGCACGCAAGAACATGCCGGCGCGCGCCGCCTGGTCGCATCCCAGCTGCGTGAGAGGCGAGTCGCTCCAGCCCTGAATAATGCGCTTAAGGTTGAATATCGTCTGTCCATGACGGACCAGATACAGGTCTTTATTCATAGGGGGTCCTTTCGTTTGCTACCAACCCAAGAGCGAAAACGCCCCATCGAAATAACCAAAATGAAGCACGGCGCCGTTGTCGGGCTGTTCTCCCCCGCCGGCCACGCATCTAAGAAACTCCTGGCAGGCTGAGCCGTGGGAAACGGCCAGCACGCAGTCGTGCCGAGGCCGGGCCATGATGCGGGACAGCGCCGCGACCATACGTGCGCGAAGCCCACTTTCCGACTCGCCACCAAAGGCGACTGGATAATCGCCCCAGGGTTGCGCCGGCATCTCGCGGTTTGATGTGCCCTCCAACGATCCCAAATGCCACTCGCGCAGGTCATCGACCAGCTCTATGGAACGGCCCTCGCCAACGATCAGCTCTGCCGTACACCGTGCCCGACCCAACGGAGACGAATACGCATGGTCAAAGGAGATGCCACGCGCCTCAAACGCCGCGCGCGTCGCCAGTGCCTGCTCGCGCCCGCGCGCCGTAAGCGGCGAATCGTGCCAGCCCTGCAAAATGTTCTGCACATTGAGCTCGGTCTGCCCATGCCGCACCAAATACAGATCGGCCACATGCCCTCCCCTCGTACCACCACAAAGGGGACGGGCACCTTTGTGGTGGTTTACCGCCGGATCACGCCGCGGCGACGCTCAACTACACCAGTACGTCGGCGAGTGGACGCTTGGGTACGTGGTGTACCTGTGCCTCGTCACGCCAGTAATTAATAGAGCCATCGGGGTTGGAATCAATTGCATCGATCACCTGTGTCTCGGCGGGAACGCCAAAGACCATGATCAGCTTGACCTCGTACTTGTCGCCGTCAAGTCCCATGACATCAATCGCACGAGGCGGAAAAGCCTTGAACATGCACGCCGCCACCTCGGGCGTAGCGCTGCGGGCGGCGAGCATCATCGTCTGCGCGGCGATACCAGCGTCTGCCTCGGTGATTGGCGCGGCAGGCTTGCCCGGAGCGGGACCTGTCTCTTATACACATCTGACGCTGCCGACGAATAGAGAGG
>USHS01000281.1 GCA_900554585.1 uncultured Collinsella sp. | reverse complement strand
CGTCGCCGGCGATATCGGTCCCATCGGCGCGCTGCTGCGCCCTTTGGGTACCCTGAGCTTCGACGAGGCCTATGACCTCTTTGCCGAGGAAGTGCGTGCCAGCGTCGATGCGGGTGTGGACCTCTTTATTATCGAGACCATGACTGACCTTGCCGAGATCAAGGCGGCGGTCCTCGCCTGCCGCGAGAACTCCGACCTGCCCGTCTTTGCCACCATGACCTTTGAGGAAGACGGCCGTACCTTCCTGGGAACGAGCCCCGAGGTCGCCGCCATCACCCTCGACGCCATCGGCGCCGACGTCCTGGGCATCAACTGCAGCCAGGGACCGGCCGAACTCAGAGGGCTCGCTGCACGCATGCTCACCGTTACGGACAAGCCCGTTATGGTGCAGGCCAATGCGGGACTGCCCCGCGTGGACGATGACGGCAATACCGTCTTTGACATCCAGGCACCCGAATACGCCGAGGCCGTCGCCGGCATGATTGAGGACGGCGTGAGCGTCGTGGGTGGCTGCTGTGGCACCACGCCCACGCACATGGCGGCACTTCGCACCCTCATCGACAACCACACGCCCAGCCCACGTCACCGCAAGCCCAGTATGTCGGTCACGAGCGCCCAGACGGTCGTGGACCTTCCCTGTGACGGCCACAAGATCGCCGTCATCGGCGAGCGCATCAATCCCACCGGCAAAAAGCGCCTGCAACAGGCCCTGCGCGACGGCGACCTAGACTACGTCGTGAGCCAGGGCATCAGCCAGCAGGAACAGGGCGCCGACATCCTGGACGTCAACGTAGGCCTGCCCGAGATCGACGAGGTCAAGATCATCCAGCAGGCGACCGAGCAGCTCCAGGGCTCCACGCTGCTGCCGCTGCAGATCGACTCCACCGACCCCGCAGCCGTCGAGGCAGCCGTGCGCCGCTACGCCGGCAAGCCCATCATCAACTCGGTCAATGGCAAACAGCAGATCATGGATGAGATCTTCCCGCTAGTCGCCCACTACGGCACCAACGTCGTCGGCCTCACACTCGACGAAGGCGGCATCCCCGATACTGCCGAGGCTCGCTTCGCCATCGCCGAGCGCATCGTGGCCGAGGCTGCCCGTTACGGCATCGGACCGGACCGCATCCTCATCGACTGCCTGGTCATGACCGCCTCGACCAACCAGCGCCAGGCCGAACAGATCCTGCGCGCCATGTCCCTGTGCAAGGAACGCCTGGGCGTCAAGTGCGCGCTCGGCGTGTCGAACATCAGCTTTGGTCTGCCCGCCCGCCCGCTGCTGGGCTCGGTCTTTTTGGCTGCCGCCTTCGGCGCGGGCCTGGACGCCCCCATCATGAACCCAGGTTCCAAGCGCTTTATGGATACCGTCTACAGCTATCGCGTCTTGAGCGTTGAGGACGAGGGCTCGACCGGATACATCGAACGCTACGCCGGCTGGACCGATCCGTACAAGATCGCCGCTAACCCGGCAGCAGCTCAAGCAGTATCGAGCGATGCCGCGCCTGCCGCAAGCACCACCGCAAGCGCCGATGACGATCCCATCCGCCACATGGTCGTCTCGGGCCGCAAAGGCGAGATCGCAGCCGAGACCGAACGTCTTCTGGCAGATCACGACGCCATGGACCTCATCAACAACCACTTTATCCCCGCCCTCGACGAGGTTGGCGTCCTCTTTGACCAGGGAAAGTTCTTCTTGCCGCAGCTCATGGCCTCGGCCGAGGCCGCGCGTGCTGGCTTTGACACCATCAAGCGCCTGATGCCCGCCGGCGAGATTGCCGACAAGGGCAAAATCTGCGTGGCCACCGTCAAGGGCGACATCCACGACATCGGTAAGAACATCGTCAAGATGCTGCTCGATAACTACGGCTACACCGTCTTTGATCTGGGTCGCGACGTCGACCCGCAGGAGGTGCTCAAGACCGTCAAGGAACGCGACATTAAGCTCGTCGGCCTCTCGGCGCTTATGACTACCACCGTCGTCGCCATGGAGGAGACCATCAAGCTGCTTCATGCCGAGGTGCCGGGCGTCAAGATCATCGTAGGTGGCGCCGTGCTCACCCCCGAATATGCCAAGCAGATCGGCGCGGACTACTACGCCAAGGACGCCGCCGAAAGCGCGCGCATCGCCGAAGAGGTCTTTGGGCAGTAACACAACGGAAACAACCGAGCACCAAAACGT
>USHS01000280.1 GCA_900554585.1 uncultured Collinsella sp. | reverse complement strand
TTATTACGCGGCGGTCAAAAAGCTCAACGCCGACATGTCGCTCAAGCCCGGCACCTACTCGTTCACGACGCTCATGGACGCGACCAAGGTCGTTCAGCAGCTCATGGAGGGCCCCAATGCGGGCTCCGATGCACTGACTATCCCAGAGGGCCTGACGGTTGATCAGGTCGCCGATCGCGTGGCCAAGGCATACGACAGTATCTCCAAGGAAGACTTCCTCAATCAGGCAAAGGCCTCCAACTATGTGAAGGACTATAGCTTCCTTGAGGGCGCTGCAAACGATTCGCTCGAGGGCTTCCTATTCCCCAAGACCTATTCGTTGGGTAAGGACCCGTCTGCCGATGATGTGATTCGCGCCATGCTCGATCAATTCAACACCGAGTACAAGTCGCTCGATTTTGCCGGTTGCGAGGCCAAAATCAAGGAGCGCTACGGCGTGGAGATGTCTGATTACGACATCATCAATCTCGCTTCCATCGTTGAGCGCGAAGGCCTCAACGCCGAGCAGCGCGCGCATGTCGCCTCGGTGTTCTACAACCGTCTTGCCGGCAAGCTCGATGGTCTGCGCTACCTCAATAGCGATGCGACCATGATGTATGTCACCGGCGGCGAGGTTACCGCCGACGACCTGCAGAGCGATAGCCCGTATAACACTTATAAGCACGAGGGCCTGCCGCCCACGCCCATCTGCTCTCCGTCACTCGAGGCGCTCAAGGCAACCCTTGAGCCCACCGACTCCGATGACCTGTATTTCTACATTACGCAGGACGAGGAGTATTTCTCTCAGACCTACGAAGAGCACCAACAGTCTTGGAATTAAACATGAGGATTTTCAGCCCCAAACGATATGTTGCCTCGGTCGACCGCATCGACCTTGATACCCTGTGGGCCGACGGCAAGCGCGCCATTTTGCTCGACCGCGATAACACCCTGGTGCCGCGTGATACCGAGCAGGTCCCCGCTGCCGTCTCGGCCTGGCTCGACGCCGCCCATGCCAAGGGCTTTAAGCTGTGCATGGTGTCGAACAACTGGCATCGCGACCAGGTCATGAGCTCAGCACGCGAGCTGGGGCTCGAGGCCATCAGCCATGCCATGAAGCCTGCACCGTTTGCTCTCAAGGCCGGTCTTAAGCGCTTGGGCGCCACGGCCGATGAGGCTGTGCTGATCGGTGACCAGCTGTACACGGACGTGTGGAGCGGTAACTTTGCCGGCGTCGACACGATCTTGGTAAAGCCACAGGCAACTCAGGACCTGTGGTATACGCAGATCTTCCGTATCTTTGAGCGCCGGGCCCTGCGCGACCTTCCCTGCGAGGAATAGGTTTCGTCATGTCCCAGCACACCAAGCACGGCTGCGACCATATCTTCTTTATCGGGTTTTTGGGTGCGGGCAAATCGACGCTTGCACGCAACGTGGGCACGATGTTCAAGCGTCGGTTTATTGATACCGACCGCCTTGTCGTGCGCCGTTGCGGCAAATCGGTAACCGAGATTTTTGAAACCGAGGGCGAGGAGCGCTTTCGCGAGCTCGAGACTTCGGCGCTCCGTTCGCTCCAAAGCGAGCGCAGCCTGTTGGTTTCGTGCGGTGGCGGCATTGTCGAGACGCCGGTCAATATCGAGCTCATGCACCAGATGGGTACCTGTGTGTACCTCGAGGGCGATTTTCAGGATTCGATGCGCCAGATCCGCCGCTCCGACACGCGTCCCGATTTCCGCTCGCCCGAGCACGCGGCGCTGCTCTTTGAGCATCGCCGTCCGTTGTATCGTCAAGCTGCCGATCTTACCCTTGATATTCGCCACAAGTCCTTCGAGGACGTTTCCTACCTTTGTGCCGAGATGCTTTTGGAGCGTGGACTGCTATGATTCGCCGTCAACTTATCAATTTCCAAAACCGCAGTGTCGATGTCCGCGTCGGATTGGGCGCGTTCGAGGAGCTGTCGCGCATGTTTGCCTCGGCTGTGGGCAAACCCAAGCGGGCGATGGTGGTTTGGAACAGCGCCACATCCGAGCGTTTTGGCGAGGTTGTCGAGCATGCGCTGATCGACGCCGGCTTTGCCGTGTCGCTGCTCGTTCTCGAGGTTTCGCCTGCCGGCGCTACGCTGGCCGATGCCGATACCGTTTTTGGCGCCCTGTCGGCTAACGGCATTACCTGCGACGATCTCGTTGTCGCTGTCGGCGACACGGCGACCTGCTCGGT
>USHS01000279.1 GCA_900554585.1 uncultured Collinsella sp. | reverse complement strand
GCACAGAACACCCTGGGTGTCACCGCCGTGCAGAACATCTCCCCGGATATTGTCGCGGCGCAGATCGATGCCGTTTTTGACGATATCCGCCCCAGTGCCGTCAAGATCGGCATGGTTTCCTCTGCCGAGATTATCGAGGTTATCGCCGACCGCCTGGGCGCTTGGGACGCACAAAATATCGTCGTCGACCCCGTCATGGTCGCCACCTCGGGTGCTCGCCTCATTGCCGAGGATGCCGCTGAGGCGCTCACCCGCCGCCTGTTCCCGCTGGCGACCGTTATCACGCCCAACATTCCCGAGGCCATGGCGCTGCTCGATTATGAGGTCGATTCCGAGCGCACGCAGCAAAATGCCGCCATGCTTCTCACCCGTCGCTTTGGCTGCGCGTCTCTCGTTAAGGGCGGGCATTTTGTCAACGAGGCCAACGATGTGCTAGCAGAGCCCGCGCCGCTCGATGACGAGGGCAACCATCTGGGCGATCCGCTCACCACGTGGTTCCGCCACAAGCGCATCGAGACCGGCAACACGCACGGTACTGGCTGTACGCTTTCGTCCGCCATCGCCTGCGCGCTGGCCCAGGGCATGGATCTTGCCGATGCCGTCAACGCCGGCAAGGCCTACCTAACGGGTGCTCTCGCCGCTGGCTTTGACATGGGCAAAGGCTCCGGCCCCGTCAACCACATGTGGCAGTACTAAGCCCCATCCCAAACCGCCACAAAGGGGACAGGCCCCTTTGTGGCGGTTCCCACAAACATCTCGATCTGTAACAGTTAGAGTCCATTTTTCGGCCTTACAGCTGTTACAGATCAAGACAAACCAACGAAACAAGCCACCGCAAGGGGAACTTTTGTACTGCTTTGGGCCGTACTACTCTCCGAGCATCTCTTTGAGCTTGGCTGCCACGGCATGGCCGAGGCTCTCGTGGCTTTCCGGCATCATGTGCAGATAATCGATATCGCCCGGCTCGGCAAAATCGGCGGCATTCAAAAAGTCGCAGCCAAACTGTTCGGCAACATACGCATAGTATTCGGCAAAATGCTCCGAGGCCTCGACGGAGTGCTCGTCAAAGTCGGTCATATACACATCGGCGATCTGCGGCTTGATCTTGATAGGCGCCATCAGCAGAATGCGCGGGCAGGGCGCGGCTTCGGTCCAGGGAAACGCACGGACAGCGCGGATCAGCGCCATGGCACCGCGGGAGATATCGGCAGCCCCCACGCCAAAGACCGTCTTGCAGTCGTTGGTGCCCAGCATAATCACGATCGCATCCAGCGGCTTATGGGCCTCGAGCAGCATCGGCAACGCGCGAATACCGTTGAGATTAGTATCCAGATGGCACATATCGTCGCGCACCGTCGTGCGGCCGTTTAAGCCTTCCTCAATTACGTGCCAGTCCTCGCCCAGGTCACGCTGTGCCACGCCACACCAGCGCACATCGTGCGCATAGCGCACCGCGGTGCCGTCGCGCATACCTGCCGGATCGTAGCCATAGGTATTGCTGTCACCAAAGCACAGAACGTTTTTCATCGTAGCCCTTCCTTTAGTAAAAAGCCGACGGGAGCAGCCCTCCCGCCGGCTCGACCTATCTGTCGGCACGTACCGATTACAGGTACTTGCGCCAATCGTCCTCGTCCTCATCGTCCTCGGCGGCAGCCTGGGCCTGCTCGGCGGCGCGAGCAGCCGCAGCGCGAGCGGCAACCTGGGCATAGGACTCCTCGTTGCGCTCGGGGAAGTTTGCCAGCACGTGCTCGAACTTGGCAAAATCCTCGTCCCAGCGCGTAGAGGGCACGGCAAAGAAGACCTGCTTGACCTTAAAGTCGCCCGACGCGAGCTCCTTACGGAAGAGCTCGGCCACGGTCTCGGCATCAAAGCCGTTGTTGTCGCAGCCCCAAGCGCCCAGCACGAGCTTCTCGCGACCCAGCTCGTCGCAGATGGCAAGCACGAAGCGGATGCGATCGCGCAGGGCGTCCAGCAGGGCATCGTCACCCACGCGATACTCCTGGCGAGCGCGCTTGGCGTTGGGCGCGGCGGCAACGATCACGTCGGCGTATGCGTGCACGTGGTTGCGGTCGAAGCGCACGGCGGGCACCACCAGCGCACGGTTGCGGTAAAGCTCGCAGTTGATGCTGCGGCGACGGTTCTCGCCGTACCATTTGCGCTGCTTATCAAGCACGTTGTACAGGCTGTCTCTTATACACATCTCCGAGCCCACGAGAC
>USHS01000278.1 GCA_900554585.1 uncultured Collinsella sp. | reverse complement strand
CGAGTCGCAGGCTCAGTAGCTGACCCATGGTGATGACGCCGCCCAGCAGATAGCCCAGCTGGGCATCGGGTACGCGCACAAACTCAATGAGGAAGCGGACGATGCCGTAACCCATCACAAACACACCCATAAACGTACCCTGGGGCAGCAGCGGTTTTTTGCGGCTGAGCACCTGCAGGATGCAAAAGAGCACGATGCCCTCGAGAAATGCCTCGTAGAGTTGGGATGGATGGCGCGGCATATCGCCCGCGGTGCCGCCAAAGATCACGCCCCAGGGCAGATCGGTCGGCTTGCCCCACAGCTCGCCGTTGACAAAGTTGGCGCAGCGCCCCAGGCACAGGGCCAGCGGAGCACCGATGACCGCGAGGTCTGCCAAAGTCCACGCATCGAGCTTGTACATGCGGCACACGAGCACGCCGCCGATGATGCCGCCCACCAGGCCGCCATGGAAACTCATGCCGCCCTCGTTGGTGGCAAAGATCTCGAGCGGATGCGTCCAGTAGTAGCCGTCGCCGTAAAAGATGACGTAGAACAGGCGGGCGCCAATGATAAGGCCAAAGACCACGCCGACCACGACGCTCGTCAGGTCGTCGACCGTAATGTCAAAACCCCAACGGCGCTGCGTGCGATACATGACGACCGCCGTGAGCAAAGCTCCGACCACATAGGCCAAGCCGTACCAGTAGATGGTGATGGGCCCCGCCGAAATGGCGACGGGATCAAGCATATGGTAGAGGTCGTTGAGCATATCGGTCCCCCTGCTCCCTACATACAAATGCGGCCGCGGGCCTTGCGCTCGCAGCCGCATATTTGGGCGTAACGTCTATGCGGAGTATGCCGTCCGCAGCTTTCGAATCTTAGAACGGCGCGTACTCGTCGTACAGGTCGTCGGTCTCGCCGGAGGCATTGATCTGCTCAACACGGGTAACGCCGGGCACATGCTCCTTGAGGATACGCTCGATACCCATGGACAGGGTCAGTGCGCTCATAGGGCAGCCGGCGCAGGCGCCCTGAAGCTCAAGCTGGACGACGCCCTCGTCGTCGACGCCTACATACTCCATATCGCCGCCGTCAGCCTGCAGGTTGGGGCGGATCTCCTCAAGAACCTTCTTAAGCAGCTCTTCGTTAACAGCCACAGGGGCTCCTTTCTCACAATAACGCGGGCACGCCCGCGGACAGAGCTATGTTACTACAGCCGTGTACCCGCTCACGAGCCGTCCATGCGCGCGGACACGACTTTCACGAGCAGTCAATTTGGGACGGGGCTATTTTAGCTGCTTTTGCCGACGCCCGGCGCTAGCACACGCTGCCGCTACTGCTGAGTTTGTTCCCCGGTGCCAATGTGGACATCGACGATAACCTGGCGGTAGCTGATGCCGCAGGAGTCGAGAATACGGCGACTGATGCGGCCGTCGTCGGTGTCGGCGTACTTATTGTCCAGGTAGACAACCTCGCCCACACCTACCTGCGCCAGGATTTTGGCACAGTCATGGCACGGGAACAGCGTGACGTAGACTGTGGAACCCTCAAGGTCTTTGAGCGAGCCGCGGTAGTTGAGCACGGCGTTGGCCTCGGCATGGACTACGTAGTTATGCTTGTCCTGCAGCGGGTCATCGCTCGTGCCCCACGGGAAAAAGTCGTCGTTGAGCGCCGAGGGCGTACCGTTGTAGCCCACCGAAAGGATGCGGTGATTGGTGCTGGCGATGCACGCGCCCACCTGCGTGTTGGGATCCTTGCTGCGGCGCTGCGCGGCGATGGCCACGCTCATAAAGAACTCGTCCCAACTAATAACGTCGCGGCGCTTGCCCGACGTGGTTTGATGAAGATCGTCCGACATGGCAGACACCTCCGAAATCGCAATAGTTTGACCCATTGTAGCAGGTGGAAGGTGGAGCTGTTTCCTCTCCCGCCGACGTCCTCGGCTTTATGCGCGACGAGGCTTTTGGTTGATGCGGTACAGTTCGGCGAGACCCCGTAGCGTCAGCGCGTCGTCTACCGTCAGGCTGTGGCCGACCAACGCCGCGAGCGCCTCGGCATCGTCGCCGGTGATGACGATGGGCACGCTGCCCTCCCCCGCCGCCTTGGTCGCGCGCATCTCGGCAAGCACCATGTCGAGCATGCCGTCGATGCGGGCCACCTCGCCCAAGACCACGCCCGAGCGCATGGCCTCGCGCGTGTTGCGACCGATCACATGCGTGGGCGCCGAGGGCTCGACCTGCTGC
>USHS01000277.1 GCA_900554585.1 uncultured Collinsella sp. | reverse complement strand
TTGGGATTGCGGCTGCGCTCGATAAGACCGCCCAGTTCGAGCTTGGACAGAATCTCGGAAAGGGACCCTGGCTTGAGGTCGAAGTGCATGCCGAGTTCCTGTTGGGACAGCTCGCCGGTCGTCTGCTTGGCGAGCAGGCAGACGATGGGCGCCTTACCGGACACGCCCCCGCCATGAAAGTGCATGTAATGGCCGCAAAAGCCCAGGCCGCTTAGAATGCGCTTGGCGAGTTTGTCTTCGGCGCTGACCGCTTCGGGTATGTCTACCGGTTGCGACGGGTCACCGCCGGGCTCATGCGGAAGGACGAGTGGTTCATCACACATATCTAAGCTTCGCTCCTTTCTTTAGTTAGGTAGAGGGATTGTTTTGTGCCTAACTAATTTTAGGAGCATAAGAAATCAATGTCAAGGTACCAAACTAGTGGTTATGCGGTTTTGCCAAACCGCGTAACGGCTCGACGCTGCAAACGCCCCTAAGCGGCAATCTGGCGTTCAATCGTCGGGCATGGACACAAGGCCTATGCCCTCCTCTTTCACGCTACCTTGCTCGCTTGGGAACGCTTTCGCTGTCCGTCCTCAAATCTGTGATTCCGTCACGGTCCGCTTCGGTGCATGTGATCCCTTGGGGACGGAGGAAAAGGGATCATTTTGGGCTGCGGTGACACCCTTCCAAAGTTGCTTTGCCCAAAACTATGCCGGATTACTACGATGAATTCGAAATCTCAGACCTCGGCATTGTTTTTCGGAAAATCACAAGCTGTCTACCTGCGGTTTTGCTGGAGTGCAATTCGTTGTGGTTGGAGACTGGCGGTTTATCGTAGTAATCCGGCATAGTTTTGGAATGGTAGTAAATAGATGGCAGCTACCGTGCCGCTACCGCCGCGATTTGCCTCCCATTTCCGAAACCTATCCGCAACAATTTGCCCCCCACGGCGCCAGCGCCCGCCCGCCGTGCCTCCTGCGCTACACTTAGTCGCACTGTGGCGCCGTCGCGCCGCGCCCGACCCAAGGGGGACACTCATGAAGAACACTCAGCTGCTGCTGATCAACGATATGTGCGGTTACGGCAAGGTCGCGCTTTCTGCCATGCTGCCGGTGCTGTCGCACATGGGCTATCGCATCCACAACCTGCCAACGGCGCTCGTTTCCGATACGCTCAACTACCCCAAGTTCTACATCCACGACACCACGGAGTATGTCCGCCAGAGCCTCGCCATCTGGGAGGAACTCGGCTTTGAATTCGACGCCATCTCGACCGGCTTTATCGTGACCGAGGAAGAGGCGCGCATCATCTCGGACTTTTGCCACCGCCGCGCGCAAAAGGGCACCAAGGTGTTCGTCGACCCCATCATGGCCGACAACGGCAGGCTCTACGCTGGCGTGCCCGAGTCGACCATCGGCCTTATGCGCAGCCTGGTCGAGTGCGCCGACTACGCGGTGCCCAACTATACCGAGGCGTGTCTGCTCACCGATACGCCTATGGCCGAGCAGATTACGGCCGACGAGGCTCGTACGCTCGTGGATGCCATGCTCGCGCTGGGCGCCAAGTCGGTGGTCATCACGAGCGCAAAGGTCGACGGGGCGAGTGCCGTCATCGGCTACGACCATGTGGCGGGAGAGTACTTTACGATTCCCTTTGAGCTGATTCCGGTGTATTTCCCGGGCACGGGCGATACGTTCTCGTCGGTGCTTGTGGGTCGCGTTATGGCCGGCTGGAGCCTGCAACGTGCGACGACCGACGCTATGCGTGTGGTGGCCGAGCTTATCGAGCGCAATGCCGACCAAGAGGACAAGTCGGCCGGCCTTCCCATCGAGGCCTGCCTGGATGTGATCGACCATGAGTAACGCTGGCGAGGGCGGTGCCAAGCCCGCGGGCGGGGACAAGCCGCTCGGCGCGTCGCGGGGCAAGCGTCCGCGTATCCGCGTGAGCTGCGTGGATCAGCTGGGTGTGTGTCGCTGCCACCATGGTCATAAGCCGGGCGACGTCTTTGACTTCGACCGAGACCGCGGCAAGATGTGCGCCATGGCCTGCCACGTGGGCTTTCCCTATATCGATATCCTGCGCTACGGCGGAACCGTGCCTGGCAACGAGCCCGGTACGGCAAAGTTCTGCTGCCCCGAGGTCGATACGTTGAACGTCTGGCTTGCCGAGATCGTCGACGAGTAACCGAGCGTGGATAATCTTCCACCGAGATAATGAGCGTGGATTTTCTCCCACCGAGATAACGA
>USHS01000276.1 GCA_900554585.1 uncultured Collinsella sp. | reverse complement strand
ACGAGCGGTCGTTTGGGCGTGCTCGACGCGTCGGAGTGCCCACCCACGTTTGGCGTATCGCCCGATCTGATTGTCGGACTCATTGCCGGAGGCGAGAGAGCGTTTATCAAGGCTGTCGAAGGTGCCGAGGATAGCGAGGAACTTGGCGCGAGCGACCTGCGGGAACATGGGCTCTCCTCCAAGGATCTCGTCGTTGGTTTGGCGGCGAGCGGTCGTACCCCCTATGTGGTGGGCGGCCTCGCGTACGCCAAGGCAACCGGGTGCAGGACCATTGCTATCGCCTGCAACCAGGGGTCGAGGATCGGGGAGGACGCAGATCTTGCCATAGAGCCCGTGCCCGGCCCCGAGGTGCTTACCGGCTCAACGAGGCTCAAGGCGGGAACGGTCCAAAAGCTCATTCTCAATATGATTTCGACCGGTGCCATGGTCAAGATTGGCAAGGTGTACCAAAACTTGATGGTCGATGTGCAACAAACGAACGAAAAGCTGGTGGTGCGCGGCCAGAACATCGTGATGGAAGCAACCGGCTGTACACGCGAGCGCGCTGTTCGGGCACTTGCAGATGCCGGCGGCCACGTTAAAACCGCTATTGTCTCGGTGCTGCTGGGCTGCGATGCCGAGCAGGCTGCGGTGGCTCTTGAGCGGGCGCGCGGCCATGTCCGTGCTGCGGTGAGTGGCCATGAGAAGGGCAATGCCGATGCCCAATAGGTGCACGGCGTGAGCAGATATGACATCAAGAAGAGATACCCAATACAAGGAGGAGTTATGACGAACAAAGAGCTGGCTCAAAAGCTGCTGGACCTTTTGGGCGGTAAAGACAACGTGCTGGCAAACGCGGCGTGCATGACGCGTCTGCGCGTGACCGTCAAAGATACGGGCAACGTCGACACGGAGGGTATTAAGGCACTCGATGGCGTAATGGGCCTGGTCGAGGACGACACGATGCAGATCGTGCTGGGTCCGGGCAAGGTGAATAAGGTGCTCGAGGAATTCTCCAAGCTCACCGGCCTTGCGAAAGGCGTTGCCGACGAGAGTGTGGTTGACGCTGCGGCAACAAACAAGGCCGCGCAGAAGGCCAAGTACGAGTCCAAGCCGGTTCAGGCCTTCCTCAAGAAGATTTCCAATGTCTTTGTTGCCCTGCTTCCCGGCATTATTGCGGCTGGCCTTATCAACGGTATCTGCAACGTCATTAATGTCTCGACGGCCGGTGCGCTTGCAGGTGAGTGGTGGTATCAGGGTATTCGCTCCATGGGCTGGGCCCTCTTTGCCTATCTGCCCATTTTGGTGGGCTATAACGCGGCGCGCGAGTTTGGTGGCTCCGCTGCGTTGGGCGGTATTGCCGGCATGATGTGCATCGCTAACAGTGCTATGCCTCTGCTCGCGCCTGGCGCTGCCGATCCCAGCACCGCTATTCTGCTGCCGCTCACCAATGCACAGTACAATCCCGCCGCGGGCGGCATGATCGCAGCTCTCATCGCAGGCGCATTTTTCGCCTGGGTGGAGCGTCAGATTCGCAAGGTCATGCCCAACGCGCTCGATACGTTCCTGTCCCCGCTGCTGGTGCTCATCATCGGCGCCTTTGCTTTGATGCTTGTCATCCAGCCGGTTGGCGCTTGGCTGACGACCGCGATCTTTAGCGTCCTCACCTTTATCTTTGAGAAGCTGGGCGTTCTGGGCGGCTATATCCTGTCGGCAGGTTTCTTGCCGCTGGTGTCCGTTGGCCTGCATCAGGCACTTACGCCGATTCACGCTATGCTCAACGATCCCGACGGCGCTACCAAGGGCATCAACTACCTGCTGCCCATCCTTATGATGGCTGGCGGCAGCCAGGTCGGTGCCGGTCTGGCGCTGTACTTTAAGACCAAGAACGCCAAGCTTAAGAAGTATGTCGCAGAGTCCATTCCCGTTGGCATCCTGGGCGTTGGCGAGCCTCTGATGTATGCCGTTACGCTGCCGCTTGTCCGCCCGTTTGTGACGGCCTGCCTGGGTGCCGGATTTGGCGGTGCGCTCGCGGCGCTGCTTCACATCGGCACGGTTTCTCAGGGCGTTTCCGGTCTGTTTGGCCTGTTGATTGTCGTTCCCGGCCAGCAGCTCGGCTACGTTGCCGCTATGCTGCTTGCCTATGCCGCCGGCTTTGTCCTGACGTGGTTCTTCGGCGTCGACGAGCAGAAGATCAACGAGTTCTTTGGCGAGTAGTTTGATATCGCGAGCCGTGTTGCTCAGGGCTCGCGGCGCG
>USHS01000275.1 GCA_900554585.1 uncultured Collinsella sp. | reverse complement strand
TCGGTTCGCCGGCGTCTATTTTTTCGTCAGCTATAGCCATCTCGGTCTTGTTGATTGATTTAAAAATGCCGCATTTTTCCTCCCGTTTCGTTAACGCTATCGCAAAACTTTGTTTTGCTACTTACCTTATTTCTGACTATGGGCCCATTCAAAGTTGGCTTTGGAGCTCGCTGTTTCCCTTTACGCGTGTCGGCGTTGGGCTGGGAATATTGCAGGTACTTTTTGTTCCAACGGTTGTGTTCGCGATCTGCTTAATGCTGGAAGGTCTCAGGAAGCTCTTGGGTGGTTTCATCATACGTTTTATCGGTCCTTGCGATTTGTTAAATAAAGCTTTGTCGTAGAACCAAGACTTTTGACATTTTCTTCCGCATACGTGAGTTGACGACGATCCCTCTACACAGGTGATGGAACGATTGGGATTCTGTACCAGCGTTCTCTGGTTGTAGCGGATTGGTCGATAACCATCTAGGAAAGTGCGTCGTGGGCACGCAAGGCCAGTTATAGGCATGGTAACGCCCACGGTTGTTGCAACTAAGACGACTATCACCGAGGCTGCTGTTAAGAAGCCGATCGAGCCGAAGGCTGACGTGGTAACCGTTGCGAAGTTATCTGAGACCGTCGATGATGACTCGGTTGACATGCCTCTGGTGCTTGTGTTGTTGGAGGCGCTATTAATTGTTGGAGAGGCGTCGGTTTAAATCAAGGAATCGTACCGGTTTCCACACCAATAGAATGCGCTGGCCGCATATTACGTATCGATACGGGCATGGTATTGCGTTTTTTAATTTGCGGCCACAAAGATGCCTTTTGCAAAGCGTGAGGGCCATCTTGCCCGTGCCGTGCGCCCGGGCAACTTCAGTGCCGTAACGGGCGCCTGTCAGATGGTCCGGCGCGACGTATTTGAGCAGGTTGGCGGCTACAACGAGGAATTCGCCGTCGGCTTTAACGACGCGGACTTTTGTCTGCTCGTGTGGGAGGCGGGCTACCGCACCATCTTTACGCCCTATGCCGAGCTGTACCACTACGAGTTCACCTCGCGCGGCAGGGAAGAGGCCGACGAGGAAAAGCTGCGCCGCTGGAAGTGCGAGCAAGCACTGTTCATGCAGCGTTGGCAAGAGTTCTTTTAGTACGGTGATCCCTGGCTCGGGCCGAACCTATCTCCCGACAGTGAGTACTTCTCGCTTTAGGAGCGAAGTAATTCCAAGATCCGGCAAAGTGTCCTCAAGAGCTGCAAGAGCGGTGGGGGCAATTGTTTGCCAGTGTTTGATTCAGGAAGACCATGTCTAACTTTTCTACAATTAATGGCTCGATCATTCTGTCAATGAAGATCGCGTCGGAAATGTTGGTGTAAGCGCGCCGACGGCTGACCGCTAAACGCAAGCGGCCCCTGTCCTAGAATCTGGAATTGCTACATAACACAGGTTCCGGGAAAGGACAGGGACCGCTATGGAGATATTAGCAGACGCGATGCCGGATAAGGCCGCCATCCCGAGGTCGACCGACGGGATGGTCGACATCCAGTCGCTGCTCAGACTGCTCGCCGAGCAGGTGGTCAACGCCATCATGGACGAGGAGGCCGACCAGCTCTGCGGCGATGGGGCCAACAGCAGGAACGGCTACCGCAACCGCACGCTCGAGACGTGCGTGGGCACGCTCAACCTGAGAATTCCCAAGCTCAGGACGGGCAGCTTCTTCCCCGAGGACGTCCTCGAGCGCTACCAGCGCGTCGACCGTGCGCTCGTCGCGGCGGTGGCCGAGATGTACGCCACCGGCACCAGCACCAGGAAGGTGCAGAGGATAGCCGAGAAGATGGGCATCGAGAGGCTCGGCAGGGACCGAGTGAGCGCGATCGCCGCGACCCTCGACGCCGAGATAGCCGACCTCGCGGAGGGGCCGCCCGATGCGCGCGCGATACCCTACATCTGGCTCGACGCGACCTACGTCAAGTGCCGCCGCGGGGGCCGCGTGGCTTCGACCGCGGTGGTCACGGCGATAGGCTGCGACGAGTCCGGCTGGAGGCGGGTGCTGGGGGTATCCGTGGTGGACACGGAGTCCTACGAATCGTGGCTCGGTTTCCTGCGGAAGCTGCGCGACCGCGGCGCGACCGGCACCGAGCTCGTCGTATCCGATGCCCACGGGGGCCTGGTCAGGGCCATAGGCGAGGTCTTCCAGGGGGCGGCCTGGCAGCGATGCGCCGTGCACCTGATGCGCGACTGCATGCGCGAGGCCGGCTCCTGGCAGCTG
>USHS01000274.1 GCA_900554585.1 uncultured Collinsella sp. | reverse complement strand
GGGCTTGTGAATACCCGGGGTATCGACAAAGACCAGCTGGTAGCCGGGACGGTTTACGACGGCGCGCATGCGGCGGCGGGTCGTCTGGGCCACCGGCGAGGTGATGGCGACCTTTTTGCCATAGCAGGCGTTGAGCAGCGTGGACTTGCCGGCGTTGGGGCGACCGACCAGGGCCACAAAGCCACTGCGAAAACCGGGTTCCACGTCGCCAAAACCCGCGAGGCTCTCATCCTCGTTGCACAGGGCGTCGAGCTCCTCGTCGCTCATGCCCTCAAACGGATCGGATTCCTCGACATCCTCGCAATCCTCGGTCGCTTCGGCATCCATCGCATCCAGGGACTCGTCGTCCAAAATCTCATCGATAGGCTGCATAGTGTCGGACATGGAAATCCCTTTCTAAATAAAGTCGAGCGCGTGGGCAAATACCAGCAATCCCACAATCGCGGCGGTGATGGAAAGTACGTATACGGAGGCGGCGGCGATATCCTTCGCACGCTTTGCCAACGGATGGAGCTCCTGAGTCGCCAGGTCGACGATCGCCTCCATAGCGGTATTGCACAGCTCGCCGTGAATCACCAAGCCACAGCAGATGATAACTGTGGCCCACTCGGCAATGTCGAGGCCGACAATGCAGCCGGCAACGACGGTACAAACGCCCGCCGCGAGCATAACCTTAATGTTGCGCTCGGTCTTGACGGCGGTGACGAAGCCCTCCATGGCGTAGGAGAACGACTTTAAGAAGGACGGATGGTCCTTGTTCGATCCGGGAATCATAGACGGCTCCTAGTCGTGGGCGTGGTTGGTGATGGGGCCGACGTGGACCAGCTTGGGGTCCTCACCGCGCTCAAGCGCCAGATCGCGCAGGATGGCGTCCTCGCGGGCCTCCATGACCTCGGCCTCGTCGTCCTCAATATGGTCATACCCCAGCAGGTGCAGCATGCCATGCACGAGCATCAGGCGACACTCGTCGGCAGGGCTATTGCCAAAGCCGGGGGCCTGACGGGCAATGACCTGCGGGGCCAAGATGATATCGCCGAGCTCGAGCGTCTCGTCGGCGGGAATATCCTCGTCAAAGGCCGAGTCGCATTCAAACGAGAGGACATCGGTGGTGCGGTCGATACCGCGCCACTCGTGGTTGAGCTCGTGCATCTCGTCCTCATCGACATACGAAAGGGAAATCTCGACTTCACGCTCAACGCCCTCGGCGGCAAGCACGACCTCGCAGATGTGCTCTACCTCCTGCGCGTCGAGCAGCGTATCGAGCTCGGCATCGTTGCTGATCAATACACTCAACGGGACTCCTTTCGGTCGCGCACGCGTTTCTCGCGCACATCATCATAAGCATCGTACGCCTCGACGATACGCCCCACCAAGGCATGGCGCACCACGTCGGCACGCTCGAGGTGAGAAAATGCGACATCGTCGACACGGCCTAAAATATGCTCGACGTCGGCAAGACCGCCGCGACGACCCACCAGGTCGCGCTGACTCAGGTCGCCGGTAATCACAAACTTGGAGTTAAAGCCCAGGCGCGTCAGGAACATCTTCATCTGCTCGGGCGTGGTATTTTGCGCCTCGTCGAGCACCACGAAGGCATCGCTCAGCGTGCGGCCGCGCATGTAGGCAAGCGGGGCGATCTCGATCACGCCGCGCTCCATGAGCTCATCGGTGCGCTCGCGATCCATCATGTCAAAAAGGGCGTCGTAGAGCGGACGCATGTAGGGGTCGATCTTTTCCTCGAGGGTACCGGGCAAAAAGCCCCGGTTCTCCCCCGCCTCGACAACCGGACGCGTCAAGATCAGACGGCCCACCTCATGACGCTTGAGCGCGGCAACGGCGAGCGCCATGGCCAGATAGGTCTTACCGGTACCGGCAGGACCCAGGCCAAACGTGATGGTATGCGAGCGGATGGCATCCACATAGCGCTTTTGGCCGAGCGTCTTGGGGCGAATGGCGCGACCGCGATACGAAAGCAGCACATCATCGCGAAGCGACGTAGCCTCGTGCTCACCGTCGCGCAAGACGGCCAGGCAGCGAGAGACATCGTCGGCAGACAGCGTGCGTCCGGCGGCCGCCTCGCGAAAAGCATGCTCGAAAAAGCGCGCCACGAGCTCGACCTCGTCCGGGTCACCGCTCACGGCGATACTGTCGCCACGGGCGACCACGTGGGCGCGAACAAAGCTTTCGAGCGCACGTAGGACGCCCTGTCTCTTATACACATCTGACGCTGCCGACGAATAGAGAG
>USHS01000273.1 GCA_900554585.1 uncultured Collinsella sp. | reverse complement strand
GTGTGCGGGTAGACGGGCTGGTCGTCGCCTGTGGGCGCAGCGGTGTCCATGGCGCTTGCGATGCGCGTCTTCCCTGCTTCGTTAATCCTCGTCATGCATGTCCTCCGAGGTATCACCTGTGGGCAGAAGCTCCTCTTCATCGGTGTCCTCAACATCGGTATCGATCAGTTCGCGCTCTTCGTCCAGGTCTTCGGCCTGCTCCTCGAGCGTGGACTGAATGCTGCGGCCGCTCAGGCGTTCGCGGATAAACTGGCGCGACTGCTCGTCGGGGGCAAACTGCTCCAGATCGGGCAGGTCGCGGGTTGAACGCAAGCCGAACTTTTCCAAGAAGGCGTTGGTCGTGCCGTAGATGATGGCCTGACCGCGTTCGGGGTCGCGGCCGAGCTCGCGCACCAGGCCCTTGTCCACGAGCGACGCGATGACGCCGTCGGAGTTGACGCCGCGGATGCCCTTGACCACCTCGCGTGTGACGGGCTGGTGGTAGGCGATGACGGCCAGGGTCTCGAGCGCCGCCTGCGACAGCTTTTGCGTGTCCCAGCTCAGCACGTAGGCCTCGACCACATCGTGGTAGGCGGGGTGTGTAAACAGGCGCCAGCCACCGGCGACCTCGCGCAGCTGAAAACCGCGGTTGGCCTCCTCGTACTCAACCTTGAGCTCGGCCAAAAGCGACGCGCACTCGCCCGGGGCGATATCCAGCGCACCTGCCAGCGCGGGTGCGCTCACGGGGTCGCTCGACACCAGCAGCAGCGCCTCGAGGGCGCCTTTGAGGCTGTTTGCCTCTAGCGTGGAAAGGGTTGACATGGTTGGTCGCTCCTATTCGGTGAGCTCGGGGCCCTCGCCGGGCACGTATGCCTCGGCGCCCTCGACGCGGTTGATTTGAATGGTTCCAAAGATCTCGTCCTGGCTCAGGGTGAGCGAGCCGCGCTTGGCGAGCTCGAGCATGGCCAGGAAGGTAACGACGAGCTGCTCGGTGGTGGCGTCGCCGTCCAGCAGCTCGCGGAAGGTGCAGGTTTGGTGCGTCATGGTAAAGCGGTCGACCGAGGCCACCGTCAGGTCGAGTGGCACACGATGCGGCGCCACGTGCTCGGCCTCCAGCAGGAAGGTCTGGCGCTTGCCGTCCAAGTCGGCGCAGATGACGGCGAGGCCGCGTAGGGTAATGCCGGCCAGGTAGTCAGGCATAAGGCCCAGAAACTCGGGATCGGGGCCGGCCACGCGCGGATGCATGCGGCTTTCAGCCTGCATGCGCGCGCCAAGGGCTGCCGCCGCGCCTTTAAACTGCTTGTAGGCGATCAGGCGCTGGATCAGGACCTCGCGCAGGGCGTCGCCGTCGAGCGCACTGAGCTCCTCGAGCTCGTCGTCGTCATCGTCATCGTCGACTGTCTTGCGCGGGGCTTCCTGGGGAACCAGCGAGGCAGCCTTGATGTCCAAAAGGGTTGCCGCGACCAGCAAAAAGTCGCTCGCCACGTCCAGGTCCAGCGCCTCGATGCGTTCGGCCTCGGTAAGGTACTGCTCGGCCACCTCGCTGATCGAGATGGCGCCGATATCAACTTTTTGGCGGGTTACCAGCTGCAGCAGCAGGTCGAACGGTCCGCTGTAGACCTGCGTCGACACGCGATACGACATCTTCGACCTCCTTTGACGGCGCCTTCGCGGCGCGGTTTGGGTGCATATTGCGACCGTTATGCGCGGTCGACCTGTAAGTTTACCTTAGATGCCGGCGATTGCGAAGTTGAGCAGCCACTCGGCCAGCGGATACACGGTAACGTCGAAATACCGTCCGATCACATCGATGCCGGTCCACATGGGCAGTAGGTACAGCACCAGGATGAGGATAGGCATGGCGTATTGCTGCAGGCGATAGTAGTTGGCGAGCGCCTTGCCCTTGAGGAACGGCACGATGATCGACGAGCCGTCGAGCGGCGGGATCGGGATGAGGTTAAAAAACGCGAGCGACAGGTTGACCACGATAAAGGTGGCGCCGAAGTTCATGATTTGGGACGCTACGGCAAAGGACATGCTGGCGTAGAGGTTGCCGTATGTCTCGTGAATGAGAGCGGCCGCAAGGCATGCCAGCGCAATGTTCGATACGGGGCCGGCCACGCTCACCAGGACCTCGTCGCGCTTGGGGTGCTTGAGGTTGTTGAGGTAGACGGGCACGGGCTTGGCGAAGGCGAATACCGGGCCGCCGGCGGCAAGCATCAGCAGCGGCAGGAGGACGGTGCCAAACGGGTCGATATGGTTGAGCGGGTTGAGCGAAA
>USHS01000272.1 GCA_900554585.1 uncultured Collinsella sp. | reverse complement strand
GCTCCGAGGCCGGCCTTCATGCAGGTGGCAGGTCCCATGAGCTTGCCTACGGTGGCGCCGGTGCCGGCGCCCACGTTGCCCTGCTCGAGCGAGGCAGGGGTGTGGTCGAGCGCCTCGCGCACTGCGGCGGCACCGGCCTCGATGTCGGGGCGCACGGTGGGGTCGCCAAAGGCGAGGTCGAAGATGCAGCTGGAGCACACGATAGGCCCCTGCGTGGGACCGACGGGCAAGCCGATGCCGCGGCTCTCAAGCTCGCGGGCGACGCCGCTTGCGGCTTCGAGGCCAAAGGCCGATCCACCCGAAAGGCAGACGGCGTGGACCTTGTCGACGGTGTTCTCGGGACGCAGCAAATCGGTCTCGCGCGAAGCGGGGGCGCCACCGCGTACGTCAACGCCACCAGTGGCACCCTCGGGCGCCACGATTACGGTACAGCCGGTGCCAGCCTCCTCGTCCGTATAGTTGCCAAAGCAAAAGCCATCGACATTGCAAACATCGATGGCTTCGAGCAGCGTGTCCATATTTTCTCCTATCGGTTTTCCGCCGGGCCTTATGCCCGGTCGGGATCCGTACGGTACGGCAAAATTGTAGGCGCTGGGGGATACCCAGCGCCAGATGCAATTACGAGAGTTTTTGAATCGCGCGTGCGACGCGAGCGATGGGCAAGCCCACCACGTTGTAGAAGTCACCCGAAATGTCGTGCACGAGCATGCGGCCGCCTGTGCCCTGGATGCCGTAGGCTCCGGCCTTGTCCATGGGCTCGCCGGAGGCGACATAGCGCTCGATCTGCTCCTCGGTAAGCTCATAGAACGTCACGTCGGTCACATCGACAAACGACAGGCTCTCGGCGGCATGCGGAGCTGTAGCGTCGCCGGCTTTAACGATGCAGACGCCGGTCGCCACCTGGTGCGTGCGGCCCGAAAGCTCGCGGAGCATGGTGCGCGCCTCGTCTTCGTTTGCCGGCTTACCCAAAATCATGCCATCGAAGGTGACGATGGTATCGGCCGCGACGGTCAACTCATTGGGCTCGGCATGCTCGGCGGCGACGGCAGCGGCTTTGGCACGCGCCAAGCGCTCGACGAGCGTAAGCGGAGCTTCGCCATCAAAGGGCGTTTCGTCGATATCCGCGGGAATCACGCGAATGTTGTAGCCCGCCTCGCGCATCAGCTCTATGCGGCGCGGCGATTGCGAAGCCAAAATCATAGTTGGATGCCCTCGGCGACCTTCTCGACGGCCTTGTCGCCGGCGAGCGTGCGCAGCAGCTCCAAGGCAAAGGGGAGTGACTGTGCCATGCCGCTGGCAGTGATGATATTGCCGTCTTGCGTGACCTTCTCGCCGGTATAAGTGCCCTCGGGGAAGCTCTTCTCAAAGCCGGGGAAGCACGTGGCGCGGCGTCCCTCGAGCAGGCCAAGCTCGCCCAGGATAAACGGGGCGGCGCAGATGGCGGCAACGTGCTTGGTCGCGGCGAAATCGCAGACTACGTCGCAGACGCGCTGATCGGCGCGCAGGTTGGTGGCACCGGGCAGGCCGCCGGGCAGCACGACGCAGTCGTACTCGTCAAAGTCGATCTCGTCAAAGAGCGCATCGCAGGTCACGGGGATCTGCAGCGAGCTTACGACCTCGCGCGTGGGCATGATCGAGACGAGCGTGGCGCGCACGCCGCCGCGACGCATGACATCGACCATGGTCAGACATTCAATCGTTTCAAAGCCATCGGCGGCGAGAACGGCAACGCTGGGCATGAGGGTTCCTTTCATAGGCGGCATACAATTAGCCGTCTTATACCCCGAAGACCTCCGCTTGCCACGCTCGATTTCCCAATGTTTAAAAAGGGACGGGGATTAAATAATCATTCGGTACAAATTGATTATTTAATCCCTGCCCCAAAAAATCATCGAGCGTGGTCTTGGGCAAACAGTCTAGTTGCGCTTGAGGTGGACGACCGTTTCGCAGTGGAAGGTTTGCGGGAACAGGTCGACCGGCGTGATCTTGACGGGGGAGAAGGTGCCTTCCTCGACAAAGCGCTTAAGGTCGCGTGCCAGGGTGGCAGGGTCGCAGCTCACATAGGCGACATCGCGCGCACTCGTGCTAGCGATGAGGTCGATGGCCTCGGGTGCCAGACCTGCGCGCGGCGGATCGACCACCAGGACATCGGCATCCTGGTCGGGGAACTCGCGCACGGCATCGCCGCCGATGACGTCGACGTTGTCGAGCTTGTTGATCTCGAGGTTACGGCGCAGGTCGCGCACGGCCGGACCGTAGGCC
>USHS01000271.1 GCA_900554585.1 uncultured Collinsella sp. | reverse complement strand
TGGGCCGCGGCATCGTCATGCGCGAGGGCGCCGACGTTACCATCATTGCCTGCGGCCTGATGGTCGGCGAGGCCCTCGAGGCTGCCGAGCAGCTTGCTGCCGAGGGTATCGACGCCGAGGTCATCAACATGCACACCATTAAGCCCATCGACTCCGACCTGATCGTCAAGAGCGCCACCAAGACCGGCCACGTCGTGACCGTCGAGGAGCACTCCGTGATCGGTGGCCTGGGCAGCGCCGTTGCCGATGTCCTGTGCGAGCAGTGCCCGACGCCGCTCAAGAAGATCGGCGTCAACGACACGTTCGGCGAGTCCGGCCCGGGTGCCGAGCTCCTGCACAGGTACGGCCTGGACGCCGCCAACATCGTGGCGACCACCAAGGAGTTCTTGGCATAAGGCAAGGCGGATCTCAAAGACTGCTTCGCCAGTACTATAAAACTGCTTCGCCAGTACTATGGAAACCCGGCAGGGGCGCTCTCTTGGAGGGCGCCCCTGTTTCAGTTGCGGTGAAATAAGGACTGTTTTGCCAGCCTAAAGGCTCAATTAATCCGCATTTCACCGCAACTTCCGAAGACGTTCCCGCTTGTGCTGGCTCCATTGCGACGATTGATTGCGGCTTGGCACAGTGCAGCGACATCGGGGGCATCGCTGCCTCTGTATGTCATGGCGAGCAAAGCGGCATCATAGATTTCATCATTGGTCACATCGGCGGCATCAATGGGGCAGAAGGCGAGAATCGAATCCTGTTCTGCAAGCTCGGCCAGATCGATCGTTTCACCCATGGCAAAGGCATCATCGAGGACGAGTGTGGCACTCGTGCATGGAATTTGATAGAT
Organism: uncultured Collinsella sp.; assembly: GCA_900554585.1. GTDB lineage: Bacteria > Actinomycetota > Coriobacteriia > Coriobacteriales > Coriobacteriaceae > Collinsella. The sequence continues at coordinate 1,432 of USHS01000271.1, read as the reverse complement.
CGTACCATCCGCAGCGATAGGGGAACCTGCTGCCTCGAGCGTGTAGACACCTTGTATGAGATTGATGCCAGAGCCATCGGAGGCGACGAACTCAATCCTGTCGACCGTTATTCCGTCGATGGTCTTGCCCGTAATATGTATCGGAACGCGCGATGCCCCGTTATCGGTGTCCCAGCCCGCAGCCGCGACATCCAGCACAATGGCGTGCTCCCAATGGGCGGATACGAAGTGCGACAACACCTGCCGCAGATGAAGGCCCATACAGCTACCGCCGACAATGCCAATTACCAGCATGCAGGTAAGGATGACCGCAACGTGCTTCCGAGGCTTTACCCGAAGCTCAGAATCAGCAGAGATGCCATTGACGGCAGCCCCGCACGCTGTGCAGTACCTCACGCCATCGCGCAACTTAGCTCCACAATAAGGACAATTCATACTGGCCCCCACAACCATAGGCGTTCCCATCGAGGCCACTGTAAATCGACAATCCAATTCCGAGTTGCGCAACAATCAAATCAAAAACGCGTCAAGCAAAAGTCTCTACCGGGAAAAGGGCCCATATCAGCAAAGTGTCACTCAGCCCACCCAGCATGGTGATGTGGCACCCTAAGATAAACGCGGCGGCCGGTGGGACCAAAAGCCCGCCATGCTTCTTATGTGCAGCGAAGCTAATGCTGTTAAAATACAAAGCGCTCATGTAGTTTAAACGTACGACGATAAGGAGCACCAGTGGGTAACCACTTCCGTACCTCCGGTGCGGGCGATGACGCCCCCAAGACGCAGCCAGGCGCCGCGGGCACTCGTTTCGCCACCCCGGATTCAGAGGATCAGCTGTTTAGCCCGATCCCCGCACAGCCGGCAGATCAGGCACAGCCGGCGTCAGATCCCTTTGCCTACAATCCCACCAATGATGTCGAGCTTTCCGAGGCCGCGGGTTTTGAGCCCGTGCAGAAGGTGACCGCTCGCGTGGATCAGCCCCAGGCGGACACTGTCGCGCCGCAACCTGTCATGGCCGGTATTCCCGACCCCATGGCTCCTGCGACTCCGGCGCCACAGCCTGCGCAGTCCGGTCTTTTTGCCGGTATTCCCGATCCTACGCAGCCCGCGGCTCCCGTAGTCGAGAGCGATCAGGCCGCCGAGGTCGCAAGCCTCGACAATGCGCTCAACAACCCCGACTTTACGTCGGTGTTTGCGCCCATCGATCCGCAGGCCAGCCGCAAGAAGATGGCCAAGCAGGCCGGTGTCGAGCCTGTCATCCTCATGGAGCACGTCACCAAGATCTACCCGGCACAGCCCAACAAGCCCGCGCTCGACGACATCAACATCGAGATCTATCCTGGCGAGTTTGTCTTCTTGGTCGGTCACTCCGGCTCAGGTAAGACCCTGTCTCTTATACACATCTCCGAGCCCACGAGACTCCTGAGCATCTCGT
>USHS01000270.1 GCA_900554585.1 uncultured Collinsella sp. | reverse complement strand
CATCAGTACTCCGTCACCTGGGGGGCCCAGAACTTCCGAGAGGCCCTGGCCCGCAAGCAGTCCCGCTATATGGGCCCCACCATCGACCCGGACCGTGAGATCGTGGCCACCTGCGGCTCCACCGAGGCCATGATGTGCGCCATGATGACCGTGGCCAACCCCGGGGACAAGGTCATCGTCTTCTCCCCCTTCTATGAGAACTATGGGGCAGACACCATCCTCTCCGGGGCGGAGCCCATCTATGTGCCGCTGACGCCGCCTGATTTTCGGTTTGATCCCAATGTATTGGAGGACGCCTTCCGCCAGCACCCCAAGGCACTGGTGCTCTGCAATCCCTCTAATCCCTGCGGCAAGGTCTTTACCCACGAAGAGCTGGAGACCATTGCGGCGCTGGCCGCCAAGTACGATGTGTATGTCATCACCGACGAGGTCTATGAGCACATCGTCTATGCCCCCAACAAGAATACCTACTTCGCGTCCCTGCCCGGCATGTGGAAGCGCACGCTCTCGTGCAGCTCGCTGTCCAAGACCTACTCCATCACCGGCTGGCGTCTGGGCTACACTATCGCCCCTGCCGAAATCACCGAGCGCATCAAAAAGGTCCACGACTTCCTCACCGTGGGCGCCGCCGCCCCCCTGCAGGAAGCCGTCGTCACCGCCCTCAAATTCGACGACAGTTATTACCAAGAGGTCCTCGACCTCTACACCGCCAAGCGCGACCTGTTCTGCCAGGGACTCGATAGCATCGGTCTTGAGCATAACGTGCCGCAGGGCGCCTACTACGTCATGATGGACATCTCTGAGTTTGGCTACGACAGCGACCTCGAATTCTGCGAGGACCTCGCGTCTAAGGTGGGTGTGGGCGCCGTGCCCGGCTCGAGCTTCTTCCGCGAGCCCGTCAACCATCTGATTCGTTTCCACTTTGCCAAGCGAGACGAGACGCTCAACGCGGCACTGGAGAACCTCAAGTCGCTACGTGATAAAATCAAGCCGCGCGGGTAAGGACGGCCCGGCATCTAAAGCAACCAAAGAAGCCTCGCACCGCCCGCCGCGTTGCGAGGCTTCTTTTTATAGCGCTTTCTAAAATGGTTTAGAGCCCTATACTTTAGTCACGGAGCAACTCGTCCCAGAGAGGAATACTATGGCAGAACAGCAGCTTATCGGAGCGCTCGAGGCCGGCGGCACCAAGATGGTCTGCGCCACGGGCTATGCAGACGGTACGGTCCTGGAGCGCGAGCAGATCGCGACCACGACCCCGCAGGAGACCGTTGAGGCCGTCAACGCATGGTTTGCCGACAAGGGCATCGCCGCGCTGGGCATCGGCGCATTTGGCCCCACCGCAGTCAACCCCGCTTCACCCCAATACGGCAAGATCCTGGAGACGCCCAAAACGGCATGGCGCTACTTTGACCTGCTGGGCACTATCCAAAACGAGCTCAATATCCCCTGCGGCTACGATACCGACGTCAACGTCGCCTGCCTGGGCGAGGTCACGTTTGGTTGCGCCAAGGGCCTCACCGACGTGGTCTACCTGACCATCGGCACCGGCGTGGGCGCCGGCGTGCTCTCGGGCGGTAAGCTCGTGCACGGCATGATGCATCCCGAGGCCGGCCACATCCTGGTCACGCGTGACCCGCGCGACACCATCGGCGAGCATAGCGCCTGTCCCTTCCACGACAACTGCCTCGAGGGCCTCATCGCCGGCCCCGGCGTTAAAAAGCGCTGGGATGGCAAGAGCGCCGGAGACATGGCCGATGACCCGGAGGCCATGGACCTGCTCGCCGGCTATCTGGCACAGGCGCTCATGACCTACACGCTGTGCTACGCACCGCAAAAGATTATCATCGGCGGCGGCGTGGCCGACCACACCCCCATCGTGCCGCTCGCACGCAAAAAGTGCGCCGAAATGCTCAACGGCTATATCGTCACGCCCGAGGTCAACGACATCGATACCTACATTGTCAACAACAGCCTCGAGGGCAAGCAGGGCATCATGGGCTGCCTGGCCCTGGGCGCCCAGGCGCTCCAGTAAAGGGTGCATCAACGGCGCACGGCGTAGCCAAGCTCGCAAAACGCCCGGACAAAACCGTCACGCCCCGCAGAGGCCCTCAAACGAACAAAGCCGCCTAGGACCAAGCAAAACGTCCTAGGCGGCCTTTTTGGTGTAAATCAGCGTCCGCAAGAGATATCGGAGCACGACGCCTGTCGTCGCCCCGCAGCAGTCGATCATCACATCGGTAATCATGCCGGCGCGACCGGGCACAAAAAGCTGGAT
>USHS01000269.1 GCA_900554585.1 uncultured Collinsella sp. | reverse complement strand
GTTATCGGCGGCATGGGCGCTGAGGCCACGTCGTATTACTACGACCAGGTCGTGCGTCATACGGCTGCTACCTGTGATCAGGAGCATATCGACATGGTGGTACTTTCCAAGTCGACCATGCCCGACCGTACGCTGGCCATCAAGACCGGCGAGCATGCCAAGCTGCTGGCGACCATGAAGGAATGTGCACGGGCGCTCGAGGGGCTGGGCTGTGCTCATATCGCCATTCCCTGCAACACGTCGCACTACTTCTACGACCAGATTCAGTCGTTTACCAAGGTGCCGATTATCCACATGCCGCGTGAGTCGGTGCGCTATGCCCTGGCGGGCGCGGTGATGGGGGAGTGCGAGTTCGATCCCAACCGGAGCATGCCGTCCGAGCCGGTGCGCAAGATCGGCATCATGGGCACCGACGGCACCGTGGGTGCCGGCGTCTACGGGCGCGAGTGCGAGGCCGCGGGCGTCGAGGTCGTCTATCCCAGCGAGAAGCGCCAGGCCGACGTGATGTCGCTGATTTCTGATGACGTGAAGGCCGGACGCGAGCCCGATATGGACAAGTTTGACCGCGTGATGTGGGAGTTCGCCCGCAGCGGCTGCGACCGCGTCATTCTGGCCTGCACCGAGCTCTCGGTGCTGAAAAAGTACCGAGAGATGCCCGAGATTACCCTTGACGCCATGGACGTCCTAGTGCGCGAATCCATCATCCGCAGCGGCGCCCCCTACCGCCTGTTTGGTGCGAGCCGAGGCCTTTTGAATTTATCGGTTGCCGGTGGCGATGGGTTAGAACAGGAAGCCGAGGACGATGAGGGCAATGCTAACAATAAGCATGGCAATGTCCTGGCCCTTGATGGGGTAGCGCTTGTACGAGCTCGCGCGCGTGCGGAGGTAGAAGCCGCGCTGCTCGGCCGCCAAGGCCGTGGCATCGGTTTTACCCACGCTCGAAATCAGTAGCGGCACGCACAACGGCAGCATGAGCTGAAGCTTCTTGATGGGGTTCTTGGTGTCATACTCGATGCCGCGTGCGGTCTGCGCCTCCATGATGGCGTTCATCTCCTGGCCAAACACTGGCACAAAGCGCAGCGCCGTGGTAAAGGTGAAGGCATAACGATACGGAACGTGCAGCACCTCGACGCAGGCGTTGGCAAGGTCGTTGAGCTTGGTCACCATGAGCATCAGAATAAGCGGAAGCGCCACGCCCAGCAGGCGCAGACAGGCCTTTGTTCCGGTGATGAGGCCTTCATCGGTGACAAAGCTCCACACCACGTTGCCATCGCGCATAAAAGCCAGCTGCAGCACCAGCATGATGAGCGCGAGTGGAATCAGTAGCTTGAGCAGCGCGAGCAGGCGGTCGACGACGCCGGCGTAGGCTCCCAGCGCGAGCGTGAGTGCCAGAAAGCCCAGCAGTGCCATATAGGTGTCGGACAAGAAAATGCCGATGATGATGGCGGCGGCGAGGCCCAGTTTGATGACGGGGTTCAGTCGGTGTAGCAGCGTGTCGCCCGGCATGTAGTCGATGACGTTAACCACGGCGGACCATCTCCTCGGTAATGCGAACGATATCAGTGACCTCACTCACCTGCGTAAAGGAGGGCGAGACGGTGGATGCCAGACGGCGCGAGAGTTCGATGACCTGGGGCGGCTCAACGTAGGCACGCTGCATGAGTTCGATGTTCGAGAACAGCTCGTGCGTGCGGCCGCGGTCGAGGATGCGACCGTTGGCCATCACCACGATGCGCTCGGCAAAGTCGGAAACGACTTCCATGTCGTGACAGACCATGATAATGGCGCAACCGCGCTCGGCCATGGTGCGCACCGTTTCCATCACGGTCATGCACTCGCGGTAGTCCAGGCCGCTCGTGGGTTCGTCGAGCACCACGATCTTGGGCTCGACCACTACAACGGATGCCAGCGCCACCATCTGGCGCTGGCCGCGTGACAGCGAGAACGGTGCCTCGTCGGCGGGCAGGCCAAAGCGGTCGATGACCAGCTGAGCGCGACGCAGGGCTTCGGCGCGGTCGATGCCGGCGAGCTCTAGACCAAAGGCGACCTCGTCGAGCACGGTGTCTTTGCAGATTTGGCGGTCGGGGTTCTGGAAAAGCGTTGCCACTTCGCGTGCGATGCGGCTCGTGGGAACCGATGCCGTGTCCAAGCCCGTAACGCGTACGCTGCCCGATGCGGGCTTGAGCAAACCCGTGAGCAGTTTGGTGAGCGTGGTTTTGCCGGCTCCGTTTTGGCCGACAATGCCCACGAGCTCGCCGGGGTAGAGCTGTCTCTTATAC
>USHS01000268.1 GCA_900554585.1 uncultured Collinsella sp. | reverse complement strand
GCTATCGTCCGCGACATCCTCGACATCAACGACCGCGACGGCGACGTCCTCGCTACCGTCCTCAAGCTCGTCCTCGAACTCCGAGAAGTCCTCGGCGCCCTCAAAGTCAAAGGCGCGCTGGCAAATGCGAACCTCGTCGCCGGCACGGCAGCCGGCCTTTTGGAGCGCATCGTCAACGCCCATGCGGGAAAACTTATGCTGCAGGTAGATGACGGCCTCCTCGTTTTCCCAGTCGGTCTGGATAACCAAGCGCTCGATGGCGCGACCGACCACGCGGAAGGCACCGGGCTCCTCCTGGACGATACGGAAGCGCTTCTCGCGCTGCAGGCGGCGACGCTCCCACTCCTCGTCGCGCAGATCGACCGGCTCATCGGAAACCGCAAGTTCCGCGCGGAGCTTGGCCACCTGCTCGCCCACGGCAAGCATCAGGGTGTTGAGACCGGCACCCGTCACAGCGGAAACGGCAAAGAACATATGCCCGTCGTCGAGCGCAGCACGCTTAAGGTCGGCTATCTTATCGGCTGTGCCCGGCGCATCGCACTTGTTGGCGACGACGATCTGCGGACGCTCCGAAAGCTCGGCACCATACTGCTCGAGCTCACGGTTGATGATGCGATAGTCCTCAACCGGATCACGATCCTCAAAACCGCCCGTCATGTCAACGACATGCATGATCAAGGCCGTGCGCTCAATGTGGCGCAGGAACTGATGGCCCAGGCCACGTCCCTCGCTCGCGCCCTCGATGAGACCGGGGACGTCGGCAACGACGTAAGAATATTCGCCGGCACGCACCATGCCCAAGTTGGGCACGAGCGTGGTAAACGGGTAGTCGGCAATCTTGGGGCGGGCGGCACTCATACGCGCGATGAGCGAAGACTTACCCACCGAGGGAAAGCCCACGAGCGCGGCATCGGCCATGAGCTTCATCTCGAGCTCAATCCAATGCTCCTCGGCAGGCTCGCCCAGCTGGGCAAACGCAGGCGCGCGACGCACCGACGTCACAAAGTGAGTGTTGCCCAGACCGCCGGCACCACCGGGCGCCACGACAACGCGCTCACCGTCGTGCACCAGGTCGGCAATCTCGAACATCGGGGTCTGCGTCTCGGGATCGAGCTCGCGGACTACGGTGCCCATGGGGACTTTCAAAATCAGGGCCTCTCCGCTTTTGCCGTTGCGGCGGGCACCCTGGCCATGCGTTCCGCGCTCAGCACGGAAGTGATGCTTAAAGCGGTAATCGATCAGCGAGGAAAGCTGAGCGTCGGCCTGGATAACGACGTTGCCGCCACGACCGCCGTCGCCGCCATCGGGGCCGCCCTTGGGAACAAATGCCTCGCGCCTAAACGACATGCATCCGGCTCCGCCGTCGCCGCCGCAAACGTTAATTCGGCTGATATCGGTGAACTGTGACAACAGAATCGCCTCCTACAAAAAAGAGGGAGACCCTTGAATCCTAAAACTCAAGTGCCTCCCACATATGTGCTCTATGAAGGGTGAATTACGCGTTCGCGAGCGGGCGTACGCTGACCCTGTGCTTGATACCCTTGTGGAACTCAACGGTACCGTCGACCAGCGCGAACAGCGTGTCGTCCTTGCCACGGCCAACGTTCTCACCCGGGTGGATGTGCGTGCCATGCTGACGGACGAGAATCGTGCCCGTGGTTACCGTCTGGCCGGCATAGCGCTTCGTGCCAAGGCGCTGACCGCGGGAGTCACGGCCATTACGGGAGGAACCGAGTCCTTTTTTGTGTGCCATTGTGTATACATACTCTTTCGTTACGAGTGTAATCTACTCGGCGACGGGAGCCTCGGCAACAGCCTCAGCCTCTGCCTTGACAGCCTTCTTGGCGCGGGAGGTAGCCTGAACCTTCACGATCTTCAGCTTGGTGAGCTGCTGACGGTGACCCTTCAGACGACGATAGCGCTTGCGCTTGTGGAACTTGAAGACCAGCTGCTTCTCGCCCTTGAACTGCTCAACGATCTGAGCGGTAACCTTGGCCTTGGCCAGCTTGTCGGGATCGGTGACGATCTTCTTACCATCGTTGAGGAAGATAACCGGCAGGGTGATCTTGTCGCCCTCATTGCCCTCGATCTTCTCGACGGTGATGACATCGTCGGTGGCGACCTTGTACTGCTTGCCGCCCGTGTTAACGATTGCGTACATGTTTACTTGCCCTTCATGCATCAGTTAGTGCAACAGCCGAATATAGTAGCAGGCGATAATACCCCCGTCAACGAGTATGTGGAGCAAATCCACAAGTTCGCACAGGTATGGGGCTGACG
>USHS01000267.1 GCA_900554585.1 uncultured Collinsella sp. | reverse complement strand
CCGCCTTGGAAGGGGGCGTGCGACAGAATCGAGCCGCCCACGATGGGCAGGTCGGCGTTGGAGCCGATAAAGTAGTGCGGGAACAGGTCCACAAAATCGAGCAGGCAAGAGAGGCTCTTGCGATCGACGTGCATCGGACGATGCTCGGAGCTCATGGCAATGCAATGCTCGTTAAAGTACGCGTACGGACTGTACTGGAAGCCCCAGCGCTCGCCGTTGAGCTCAATGGGGATAATGCGCAGGTTCTGGCGAGCGGGATGGGCGCCGCCGTCGGCCGCGGCGGAGCGTCCAGGGTAGCCCTCATTTTCGATGCACAGCTGGCAGGCGGGAAACTTCTCGCCCGTGTTCTTTGCAGCGCCGGCCGCGGCAATGTCGCGCGGATCCTTCTCGGGCTTTGACAGGTTGATGGTGATCTCAAGGTCGCCCCAGTTGGTGGGGGTGCTCCATTTGATGTTGCGTGCGATGGCAGCGCGGCGCACGTAGCCAGCATCGCAGCACAGGCCGTAGAACCAGTCGGTTGCGGCGCGAGGCTCGTTGACGCCCATACGGCCGGTGAACTCGTCAATCACGACAGAGGGGCGCGGCATGAGCATGCCCATGATGCGCATGGCGATGCGGTCGCGGCCCGATGCCGTGTCCTCGGCAGCACCATTGACGACGGCGGCTTCGGAAAGCGCGGCGAGTGTGCTCTCCAGATCAAAGTCGGGGAGGGTGTCGGGGTGCAGAAGCGAAATCTTCTCGGTCTGCAGCGCCCAGGTCATGTCGAGTGCCGGGCCCGTGGCGCCGATGCACTCCAGAATGGTGTTGTAAGCCCAGATGCGATCGTCCTGTCCGATCATGGACCGGTGGATGGCGTACTCAATCAGGCCCTGCGCGGCCTCGCGCACGTCGGTCATTACAGCCATGCCGCGTAAGCCCCCTTGTCAGAAATGGCGTAGTGGCGGGCAGAACCCTCGCCCAGCCAGCCGTTCATCTTGGTAATGAAGGTGTCGACCAGGTCGAGCGGCACGAAGGCCTGAATGGTGCCGCCAAAGCCGCCGCCGTGAATACGCACGGCGCCGCGGCCGTCGAGCACGTGCTCGGCAAGTGCCAGGGCGTACATGGAGGGCTGCTCGGAGCCCAGCTTGGCAACGACATTCTGCAGGTACATGGCGGAGCTGGCGCCGGACTCGCGCGTCAGGGTCAGGAACTGGTCGATGTCGCCGGCGTTAAGAGCCGCCCAGCGCTTGTCGACCAGGCCGTTCTCGTACCAGTAATGAACGGCGCGCAGGCAGGCGCGGTCGCCCAGCTTGGCGCGCAGCTCGGGCAGCTTAGCGTCAAAGTCGGCAACGTCGACCTCGCACAGGCGTGCCTTGCCAAACTCGGCGGCAACATCCTGCATCTCGCGCGGAACGGCGGCGTAGTCATCGGTGGCTGCCACATGATCGGCACCCACCTTAACGAGCACGAGCGCATAGCCGTGATCCTCAAAGTTGAGTTCGAGCTTCTGGGTCTTGGGCTGGGCTTGATCCTCAAAGTCCATGTAGGCAAGGCCGCCCAGGCACACAGCGGCCTGGTCCATCAGACCGCAGGGCTTGCCATAGTAGTTGTTCTCGGTGCGCTGGCTCATCTGCGCGAGCGCGACGGGCTCAATGGCGGGCGCGCCCCAGAGCGTCTCCATGGCGCGGCCGTATGCGGCCTCGACGGCAGCGGAGCTGGAAAGGCCGCCGCCCGAGGGGACGGAGCAGGTGAAGGCGAAGTCGAAGCCCTGGGGCTCAACGCCCAGAGCTGCAATCTCGTGGGCCATACCGCGGACGAGGCTCGCGGACGTGCCCTTCTCGGACTCCTGAATATCTAGCGTATCGAGCGTGATCTCAAAGGTGGGGTAGCCCTCATCGGCGACGCGAATCTTGTTGGAGTCGGTTGCCACGGCGATGCCGTCGACAGCGACATCGAGCGAGCCGGCGATAACGTGGCCACCCTCGTGGTCGGTGTGGTTGCCGCTGATCTCGGAGCGGCCGGGCGCGTGTACGTAGAGCACCTGGCGGTCGCCGATGGGGCCAAACTCCTCCTCAAACAGCTTGGTGAGCGTGGCGAATGTCTTTTCGTCGGGGGTGGTCATGGGAGTCCTTTCCTTGGCGCGCACGAGTGGGTTTTGCGTCGTTATGAGTACGTTAACAACTTGAAGCGGCATGAACCAAGTGTTCACGATACCGCACGTTACGGGCTATGTTAACGTACTCATAACACATCGCTTGTCACTTTTTGAGAATCTGGTAATCGGTAGATTTTCGGCCGTGAACGGTGTAGCCG
>USHS01000266.1 GCA_900554585.1 uncultured Collinsella sp. | reverse complement strand
TCGATGATGGGCACGCCGGCTACGATGAGCGGGATGATGAGCGAGGTAAGCGCGGCGGTGCGGCTCACGTTGAGCAGCGAGATGGAGCCCAGCGCAAAGCCCAGCAGCAGCGACCCCGAGTCGCCCAAGAAGATGCTCGCGGGGTTGAAGTTATAGTGCAAGAAGGCGAGGCACGAGCCAAAGAGCGCAATGGAGAGCGCGGCGGCATCGATGCGGCCCGAGAGAACGGCCATCGAGAACATCGTGAACGATGCGATGCCGCAGATACCCGTCGCCAGGCCGTCAAGGCCGTCGATAAGGTTGATGATGTTGGTGAACGCCACCAGGTAGATCACGGTAATGGGGTAGGCGAGCCAGCCGAGCATAATCTCGCCGGGGGCAAACGGGTTGACGATGACGCCGATGCGCAGGCCGCCCACGCAGGCGATGAGCGCGGCGAGGGCCTGGCCGGCCAGCTTTTGCTTGGGCTTGAGCTGGTAGACGTCGTCGATCACGCCGGTCGCAAAGATGACGGTAAAAGAAAGCGCAAGTATGGGGTAGCTGATGTGCAGACGGGGGTGGGGCACCAAAACGGGCGGCCAGCCCAGGTACCAGGTGCCTAGGATGTGAACAATGCAGGCGACGACGAGGCCCAAAAAGACCGCCGTGCCACCCATGCGCGGGATGGGCTTAGTGTTGATGCGGCGCTTGGAAGGATAGTCGACGGCGTCGAGCTTGATTGCCAGGCGCTTGACCAGGGGCACCGTAAGGAAGGTCGTGATAAAAGCCGCGACCGCCACGCATAGGTACGGTATGAAGCTCGTGGAGGAAGCCATGAATCGATAAACCGCCAAGCGTCGAAGGAAAAGGTCAAAGGATGCCACGCCGCAAAGGGTATAGCTGATCCATGATACTCGACCAAGGAGGGTGTGAGGAATTGCACGGGGCGATAATCACGCGCTTACCAGATATTCGAGTGATAGTGGGGCTCTGCCTGGTGCCTTTTGGGAATCATGGCGGGATTTGCAATGGCGATTTTCGGCAAAAGAAAACCACCCCCCACGTTACGAAAATGAACCCACCTAAAACAGGTGGGTGCCCTCATCGACTGTTCCAGCGTCCTTAACAACGAAGGATACCTGTACTAGGTACGACTGTGTGGGCTCCCTAAATAAACGCGACGGTTCACCCAGTTGCTCCGCGGGGGGCGGAATACCTACATCATAAAGCGGCACTTTGTGGATTCCAGTCTTGACATTACAAAAATCGTGTCGGACGATTACGGCGCCCTGGGCTCGAGCCGTCTGTGCGGTTGGCCCTTTTGCGTTTGAGCTGCTGAATCGTTGTTTTGGAGCATGTTTTTATGCCGACGTCGTTGACCGAACTTTTTTCGCCCGCCTGCCATTTGTGTCCGCGCCGCTGCGGTGCGGCGCGCGATGAGGGCGCGCACGGCGTATGCGGTGCTAACGACACACTCAAGGTGGCCCGTGCGGCGCTTCATATGTGGGAGGAGCCGCCCATCTCGGGCGAGACCGGTTCGGGCACGATCTTCTTTAGCGGCTGCTCGCTCAAATGCGTCTATTGCCAGAACCACGAGATCTCGACGGGCAATTTTGGGCTTGAGATTTCGCCCGAGCGTCTGGTCGAGATTATGTTGGAGCTGCAGGACCAGGGCGCCAACAATATTAACTTGGTAACGGCGACACACTACGCGCACCTGCTGCCGGCTGCGATTGCCGCGGCACGGGCGCGCGGGCTGGCCATCCCAATCGTCTACAACACGAGCGGTTATGAGCGTGCGAGTGCCGTGTCGGCGCTCGGCGATCTGGTCGATGTGTGGCTTACCGACTTTAAATATGCCGATGCGGCGCTTGCGCAGTCGCTCTCTCACATTAAGGATTACCCGCGTGTGGCCGTGTCGGGCCTGGCTCAGATGGCGCGCGAAATTGAGCGCCGCGGGGGAGAGCTGGTGGACGAGGACGGGCTCATGAAGCGCGGCATGATCGTGCGCCATCTGGTGCTGCCGGGACATGCAGACGATTCGTGTCGCGTGCTGGACCTGGTGTGGCAGACGGTGGGCGATGTGCCGATCTCGGTCATGAACCAGTACACGCCCAATGCGCTCATGCGCGAGCAGGGCGGCGACCTGGCGCGTGCTGTGACGCGCGAGGAGTACGAGCAGGTACTCGACCATGCCGATGACCTTGGCTTTACGACGATGTTCTGGCAAGAGGGCGGCGCGGTAGACGAGAGCTTTACCCCGGCGTTCGACACCACCGGCGTCATCACCAGCGCAAAGTAGCGGGTTCGCCGATGATTTTTCTGGG
>USHS01000265.1 GCA_900554585.1 uncultured Collinsella sp. | reverse complement strand
CATCGAGGCCGTGCGCCAATGGCGTGGCGAGCAAGGCGTCAAAAACGTGTGCTTCGTTCACGTGACCCTCGTGCCCTACATCGCCGCAGCGCATGAGCTCAAGACCAAGCCCACGCAGCACTCGGTCAAGGAGCTCCAGTCGCTCGGCATCCAACCGGACTTCCTCGTGCTCAGAAGCGACCACGAGATCAGCGCCAAGCTGCGCGAGAAGATCGCGATGTTCTGCGATGTCGAATTCGACCACGTCTTCGCGTGCGAGGACGCCCCGAGCATCTACGAGATTCCGCGCTCGCTCTTCGACCAGGGCTTTGACGTCGAAGTGCTCGATCGCCTCGGGCTCAAGCAATGCAATGCCGACATGAGCAGTTGGAACGAGTACCTCGCCAAGAAGGATGCCGCGCACGGGGAGTGCGACATCGCAATCGTCGGCAAGTACCCCGACCTGCCCGATGCGTATCTTTCCGTCATCGAGGCGCTGCACCATGCGGGCGTGGCGCTTGATCGCAACGTGAACGTGCACCTCATCGACGGCGAGGAGCTGGACGACGCCGTTGCCGAGGACGTGCTTGGCTCGATGGACGGCATCCTCGTGCCAGGTGGCTTTGGCGTGCGCGCATTCGAGGGCAAGATCGCCGCAGCCCGTTACGCCCGCACCCATGGCGTGCCCTACCTGGGCATCTGCCTGGGCCTGCAGGCGGCCGTGTGCGAGTTCGCCCGCAACGTTGTCGGCCTTGCCGGTGCCAGCTCCTCCGAGTTTGATCCGGACGGTCCGTTTAGCGTCATCGACTTGATGAGCTCGCAGGAGGACGTGACCGAGAAGGGCGGCACCATGCGCCTGGGCGCCTATCCGTGCAAGCTCGCTGCCGATACCCTCGCGCGTGAGGCGTATGGCGAGGAGCTTGTCTACGAGCGCCACCGTCACCGTTTTGAGTTCAACAATGCCTTCCGCGATCAGCTCGAGGACGCCGGTCTTGTCATCTCGGGTCTTTCGCCTGATGAGCGTCTGGTCGAGATGGTCGAGCTGCCGCGCGATGTGCACCCGTGGTTCGTGGCCACCCAGGCTCACCCCGAGTTTAAGAGCCGCCCCACCAATCCTCAGCCGCTATTCCGAGAGTTCGTGCGTGCCTCGATTGGCCAGCATGAGGGCGTCGATCGCCTACAGGTGACGCCCATGAATCGTGCGATGGACTAAGGTTGCCGGCGAACCGGGAACATATCGGAGAAGCTCCTTCGCCGCTCGCTGTGGCGGCGGGGGAGTTTCTTGATTACCTTGCAGTCGAGCGGGGCTTGGCGCGTAACACGATTGCCGCCTATCGCCGAGACCTGACGACCTACTGTGCATATCTGGAGCGGACGGGCATTGCGTCCTTTGAGGACGTGAGTCGGCGGGTCATTGAGGACTTTATCGCCGATCGGCGCGATGGGGGCTATTCCGATGCCTCGGTGGAGCGCGCGCTCGCTGCCGTCAAAGGCCTGCATGCCTTTTTGGTGCGCGATGGGGCCATGACCCAAAATCCTACGGCGGCGTTGCGTTTGCCAAAAAAGGCCGAGCGCCTGCCGGAGTGCCTTTCGGTGGAGGATGTTTCGGCATTGCTCGACCAGGATTTTCCGGATGGCGAGATGGGTCTGCGCGATCGCGCTATCTTGGAAGTGCTGTATGGGTGCGGCCTGCGCGTGAGCGAGCTGGTGGGGCTCGATGTGAGTGATATCCATGCCGATGACGGCTTTGTGCTGGTTCGCGGCAAGGGCTCCAAGGAGCGTCTGGTCCCTTTGGTGGGAAGCGCGGCGCGTGCCCTGACGCACTATATATGTGATGGGCGCCGACTTCTGGCGGCTCATGCTCGTGGGACAGAGACGCCGGCGGTCTTTTTAAACAAGAACGGTGGGCGTCTATCGCGTCAGGGTGTTCACGTCATATGCGAGCGCTACGGACGCCAGGTGGGGTTGGTGGGACTCCATCCGCACACGTTGCGCCACTCCTTTGCCACCCATATGCTCGCGGGCGGCGCGGGCCTTCGCGTGCTGCAGGAGATCTTGGGACACGCCGATATATCGACGACGCAGGTCTACACGCATGTCGATCGTACGCAGCTGACTGAGGTTTACCTGGCGGCCCACCCGCTGGCACATCGCTAATATGCTGCTGAGCTGCGATTACATGCTATCCGAGGACGGACCCCCGATTGCTGGAACGTGCTGTTGCGCACGTTTTGGCAATCGGGGGTCCGTCCCATTTTGCGCCACCGGCCAATGGCGCGGCGGGGTGCACATGCCGCGCGTGGGAGAGTTTGGGGGCGATGTGAACGGGATGTAAAGG
>USHS01000264.1 GCA_900554585.1 uncultured Collinsella sp. | reverse complement strand
TTCGGGCGCTCTGCTATGATTCCCCTTACCCCTGCGGGTAGGGGTGTTTGTTGCCCAGATTCGAATTGGTCGATTCAGACCACTTGGATATTGAAGGGATGGCGGTTAGTGGTTAAGGCACTCAAGATTGAGATATTCGTGCTATGCATGATTGTTCTTATCGGGCTTGCCGTGCGAAGTCGTCGCTCCTTGTTCTCGAGCACCCAGCAGCTATTGTTTAGCATGCTTGGCTACACCTCTGCCGCGTACATATTATTCGATATGATCTGGACGCTTTCGGACGGTGTGGACGGCACGTTGGGCATTGCTGCCAACTGGATTTCCAACGCGGTTTCGTTTTCGCTCTTTGCTATCGCGTGCCTCATTTGGTTTATCTATTCCGAGACGGTGCAGGGTTCTCGCCTTTTGACCTCGCGCTATAGGGTGGTGCTTGTAGCGTTGCCTACGGCTCTGGTGGTCGTGCTGGCGTTTACCAGTTACTGGACGCACGCCCTGTTCTATATCGATTCGCAGGGTGTGTATCGTCGCGGCTTTGCCTATATGATCCAGCCCATCGTCAGCTACTGTTACGTTATACATACGTCCCTGCATGCGTTTGTGCGATCTCGCAGGGTCGAGAGTCTGCAGATGAAGGCCATCTATCGAACCTTGGCATTTTTCGCCATTCCGGCCCTGGTGGGCGGTACCTTTCAGGTCGTATACTCGGTGCCCGGCCTTTGTGTCGGCATAATGATTAGCATGTTGCTGCTCTATATCATCTACCAGGAGCAGCTCATCTCGACCGACCCGTTGACTGGCCTCAACAATCGCAACCGTTTTGAGACCTATATGCTGTCGCTCTTCTCAAATGTGAATCAGGCCGAAGACGTGTATCTGCTTATGATGGACGCCGACGGCTTTAAGCAGATTAACGATCGCTACGGACATGTGGAGGGCGACCATGCTCTTCAGGTCATATCCGCTGCGCTCAAAGAGGTCTGCTCGGCGTCTGGTGGCTTTATCGCGCGTTATGGCGGCGATGAGTTCGTGGTGCTTCAAAAGGCGACGGCGGAGCAGGATATCATGCATCTGTGCACGACAATCAACGACGAGCTCGCGCGCGCTGAGGTTCCGTATCTGTTGCGGATGTCCATCGGCTACGCACGTGTTGGTGATGGCGTCGATACCTGGCAAGACTTGCTTCGCACTGCCGACGCAGAGCTCTACCGCGTCAAGGCCGAGAAAAAGAAAGCCGGCGTCCAGATACGCTAGAAAAAAGGGGCGCACGACCGTTGTGATGGTCGTGCGCCCCTTTTGCGTTTGCGGGGGCCTCTGGCCATAATGGTCAGGCGCGTTGCGGCAAGACGGGCGTCTGCCGCCGCGACTCGGTACGAAATCTACGAGAACCAGTGCACCCCATTAAGCTAAAGTGTGCGAACACCCTCCCTAAAAAGGTGAGCTCGCTAGGCTTTTTTGGGTTTGTTGACGATGATGATGCCGCCGCAGACCAACAGCAGGGCAACAAGTACGGTAACGGGGCTCGTGCCAGCGCCCTCGCCGAGCAGCAGTGCGCTCAACAGCACGCCAAAGACCGGGTTCATAAAGCCAAAGACCGAAACGCGGCTGACGGGGTTGACGGCGAGCAGGCGGGACCACAGCGAGTACGCGACGGCGGAAATGAGTGCCATATAAATGATGAGCGCGATGGCGGGGGCGATTTCGGTGGGGGACAACGTGCCGCCCATCAAAAACCCGATGGCGGTAAGGACCACGCCACCGACTAAAAACTGCCAGCCGGCGAGCAAGACGCCGTCATGCTCGCGCGAGAAGATGCCAATGAGGCAGGTCGACAGGGCGCCCGCAACAGTGGAAGCCAAGATAAATCCCTCACCGTCGAGCGTAAAGCCAAAGGTGCCATCCGCGCCCGAAAGGTTGACGAGCGCGACGCCGGCAAAGCCCAGCACACAGCCAAGCACCTTGGGCGTATTGAGCCTCTCGGTGTGAAATGCCAGGGCGGCAAAGAGGATTGCGAGAAAGTTGGCGCTGGCCTCGATGATGGAACTCGACATTGCGCTGGCGCGCGAGAGTCCAAGGTAGAAAAAGAAGTACTGCCCGATAGTCTGGAAGAGCGACAAGATAAAGATGGGCTTGATGTCGCGAGCCTGCGGAATGAGGGGATGGCGCTGAGCCGCGCTCATCCCAACGATAACCAGGGCACCGGCAAGCGTAAAGCGCAAACCTGCAAAGAGCAGCTGTGAGGCGCTATCGTGCGCGGGGATGCCAAAGAGCCCGTAACCGATCTTGATGCAGGGGAAAGCCGATCCCCAGAGCGCACAGCAGACGAGGCAGCCCAGGATGAGTCCGGGCAGGGTGGCGAGATACGGCTT
>USHS01000263.1 GCA_900554585.1 uncultured Collinsella sp. | reverse complement strand
GCATACCGGCACGCGATCCCATCACAAGGAAGATGATCACAATCACGATGAGCAACGATTCGATCAGGTTCAAGATAAACCCGTTATTCGCTTCGTTGGCAATCTTGTTTTCCGGATAGATGGTTTTCAGATCCATCCCGATCGGGAAAAGCTGTTCCATCTCTTTCAGATGTTCGGCTACTGCATTGCCGACAGCCACGACATCGTCTTTCGCACCCGTGGCCACCCCGATACCGATGGCCCGTTTACCATCCACACGCATCAGGTTGGAAGGCGGATCCATATAGCCCCGTTCGATGGTGGCGATATCGCCCAGGCGTACTTCGCCGCCTCCTTTGGTGACAATCAACTGGTCGCGTATATCTTCTATGCTTTTATAAGTACCTTCGGCACGTACACGAAGCTGCCGCCCGACCACACGGCGCCGTGCAGGGCCGCAAACTTGTGGTCGGTGGGCGGGATGAGCGTCATAAACTTTTCGTGGATGAGCGGCTCCCACTGCGGGTCGTGCAGGGCCTCCTCGATGCCGGAGTAGACGATGCCCATCTTGGACGCGGTGTCCTGCATGTTGTGGTAGACCAGCTCGGAGTCGTACTGCGCGCCGACGCCCGCAAGGTAGCTGCGCTCGGCATCGGGGATACCCAGGCGCTCAAAGGTGTTCTTGATGTCGTCGGGCACCGACTCCCAGTCGTGCTTTTGGTCGGTGTTGGGCTTGACGTAGGTGACGATGTTGTCCATGTCCAGGCCCTCGATGGAGGGGCCCCACGTCGGATTGGGGAAGCGGTTAAAGATCTCGAGGGACTTGAGGCGCAGGTCGAGCATCCACTGCGGCTCGTCCTTCTTGGCGCTGATCTCGCGCACGATGTCGGGCGTGATGCCGGCGTCGAGGCGCTCGAATCCCTCCTCGCCATAGGTGAAGTCGTAGAGGCTGCGGTCGATGTCCGCGACCTCGGTGCGGTTCTTGGTCATTGCGTCGCCCCTTTACGCCTGCTGCTCGGCAGCGTCGGCTTCGGCCTTGGCGCGCTGCTCGGCGGCCTCGCGCTCGAAGGTCTCAAAGCCGTTCTTGTCGATCCAGGGGATGAGCGAGGCGTCGTCCTCGCGCACGATGTGGCCCTTGACCATAACGTGGACGCGGTCGACATCCAGGTGCTCCAGGATGCGCGTGTTGTGCGTGATGATGAGCATGGAGCCGTCGCAGCTCTTGCGGTAGGCGTCCATGCCATGGCTGACGGTAGACAGGGCGTCGACGTCCAGGCCCGAGTCGGTTTCGTCCAGGATGGCGAGCTTAGGCTGCAGCAGCAGAAGCTGGAGCATCTCGACCTTCTTTTTCTCGCCGCCCGAGAAGCCCACGCCCAGCTCGCGGTTGAGGTAGGCGGTATCCATGTTGAGTTCGGCCGCGAGCTCCTTGACGCGACGGCGGAACTCCTTGCCCTTCATCTCCAGGCCGGGGCGGCCGGCGATGCTGGCGCGCAAAAAGCTCGACAGCGGCACGCCCGGGATCTCGACCGGGGCCTGGAAGCTCAGAAACAGGCCGGCGCGCGAACGCTTGTCGGTAGTGAGCTCGGTGATGTCCTGGCCGTCAAAGACGATGCGGCCGTCGTTGACGGTATAGACAGGGTCGCCCATGACCAGGTGGCCGAGGGTGGACTTGCCGGCGCCATTGGGTCCCATCAGCACGTGGGTCTCGCCGGCGGCGACGTTGAGGTTGACGTTGTGGAGGATGGTCTTCTCGTCCACGGAGGCGGTCAGACCTTCGATGGAAAGCAGCGGATTTGCGCTCATGCTGTCCCTCTCTGTATATGGTGTACTCATAGGTGTACTAAACCCTAGGAATCTTCTCGGAATAAAGTTACTATGGGTTCGGCGTTAGTCAAGGGAAAACCCGACTAATCCACTCGACTTTTTAGATGTGGGACATAATAATCAGGCTTGTTTGCCCCGCGTGCATAAGATTTGGGATAAACAAGCCTGGTATTTTGTCCCGGCAACGATGAGAGGGTAGGTATGCTCATTTCTTCTAAGGGCCGCTATGCCCTCCGGCTGATGATCTATATCGCAGCGCTTGGTGACACCGAGGGCAAGATTGCCCTGCGCGAGGTAGCCGACCGCGAGCATATTTCGCAGAAGTATTTGGAGCAACTGGTTCGTCCGCTCATGAAGGCGGGCCTGCTTAAGAGCGTGCGCGGTAAGGGCGGCGGCTACATGATGGCCAAGGACCCCGCCGAGGTGCGTGCCGGCGACATCCTGCGTGCCGTCGAGGGCAGCACGGCTCCGGTGGCGTGCGATGGCATCGACAACAGCTGCACCCGCAGCGATCTTTGCTCTGTCTCTTATACACATCTCCGAGCCCACGAGACTCCTGAGCATC
>USHS01000262.1 GCA_900554585.1 uncultured Collinsella sp. | reverse complement strand
CTTTTTTATGGTGGGCCGTCAGGGGTTCGAACCCTGGACCTTGGGATTAAAAGTCCCCTGCTCTGCCAGCTGAGCTAACGGCCCGCGGGTGGCATTGTACCACGGTCTGGGACTATTCCCAACTCCATTGGCCGTTCTGGAAAATCACAACTTCACGTCCATCAGGTGTGATGCCCGTAATATCGATATCGTCCGTGCCAATCATAAAGTCGACGTGCGCGCTCGAGACGTTAACACCATGCTCCAGGAGCTCCTCCTTGGACATGTCATACCCACCCTCGATGCACTCGGGGAAGCCGACTCCCAGCGCAAGATGACAGCTGGCGTTCTCGTCATAGAGCGTGTCATAGAACAGAACGCCGCTTTCGCGGATCGGAGTGTTCTTGGAAATGAGCGCGACCTCGCCCAGATGAGCGGCACCTTCATCGGTGCCAATAATGCTCGCAAGCGTCGCCTTGCCCACACGGGCATCGTAGTCCACTACGCGGCCGGCCTCGAACTTAATCCAAAAATCGTCAACCTTGTTACCGTGGTGAATGAGCGGCATAGCCGAATACACGATACCGTCGGCACGCATACGATCAGGCGAGGTGAAGACCTCCTCGGTGGGGATGTTGGGGAAGAAGGGATGTCCATCGGGCGTCTTACCCTTGCCGCCGGCCCACTCGTGACCCTTCGTCATGCCAATCGTCAGATCGGTTCCATTTGGCGAGGCGTAATGTAGACGGTCAAAACGATTGTCGTTCAGGAAGCGTAAGTTCTTTTCGAACGCCGCGTCATGAAGCTCCCAGTCGCTCTCCGGGTCCTGGCCATCGGCGCGAGCGGTGTGCAGAATCGCATTCCACAGCTTATAGATTGCAACCTCATCGGCGTCTCCCGGGAACACCTCGCGCGCCCAAGCCACGACCGGAGCGCCGGCGATGCACCACGGATTGATGTTGTAATCCAGTCCACGGCGGAAAACTTTGCACTGCGTATTCCTCGCCTTGGATGCCGCGGCCGGCTTGGCTGGATCGATGCCCTTAAGGGCTGCAGGATCCGCACCCTCAATAAAGATAAAGCAGGCACCGTCCTGGGCCAGGGAATCCAGCTGCAGGCGCTTCCACTCGGGCGTCTGCTCAAAATAGGTTTTATCGACATGCTCGTACGTAAGCCTTGTCACGGCATCGTCAGCCCAAATAACCGTCACGTGGCCAGCGCCGGCGGCATAAGCCTCCGCGACCACCACGCGGGCAAAGGGCGCGCACTCGACCGGAGACTGAACGACAACCTCCTGGCCGGGCTTGACGTTTACGCCCTTGCGGACAACCAGGCGCGCATAGTTTTTAATCTTGGGCTCCAGGGCCTTCATGCCCTCCAGAGCTTCTTCGACCGTCAGGGCAGCTCGAATCATGTGCCACTCCATCTATCTATAGAACAGTAAAAAGGCGCGCCGCTAAAACGACGCGCCTTATATCTTAGCGATATCTATAGGTTGTAACGCTACTTCTTCTTAGAGGCCTTCTTGTCCTCCTCGGCAGCTGCGCGCTCGATAAGAGCGTTGAGCTTGTTCTCGGACATGCCCTCGGCCTGCGCGCGGTACATGTTGCGCAAGGGACGAATACGAGCGAAGTCGTAGATAAAGTCACCCAGGATGATGACATAGGACAAAACGATGCCGACCATCTGAACAGGACTGGACACCGTGCCGCCGGGAGCGAAGTAGAGCGAAGCCCAAATTGCCACGACGAGTACCATGCCGATGGCGAGCACGGCCCACCAGATACGACGGCGCTTGGTGTAGTCCTCATCCTGCTTGAGAAGAATATTCGACACCGTATAGATACGATCCTCGCGAGCACGCTGCTTGGCCTTGCGGGCGCGCTTCTCCTCCTTGGAAAGGCCTTCCAGGTTTTCACCCTTCTCGAGCTCTTTGCGGCGAGCTTTAGACGAAGCCGGCACGACGCGAACGGAGCTCGCTGCTTGGCGGGCGGGTTTAGCAGATGCGGCGGACTTGCGCGCAACCCCGGTAACTTCGTGGGATTGCGTGCGCTTGTTCGTGGCGCTACGGGTACTCACTTATGCGTTCTCCTTCATGCTTGTGAACTGGGAGCCCGTGATGATCTGGAAGGCCTCGCGATAGCGCTCGGACGTGCCATCGATGACCTCGGCGGGCAGGTGCGGGGTCTCCCCCGTCATATCCCAGTTGGCCTTGAGCCAATTGCGGACGAATTGCTTGTCGTAGCTAGGCTGGATCTTGCCCTCCTCGTAGCTGGCGGCAGGCCAGAAACGGCTGGAGTCGGGCGTGAGGCACTCGTCGATCAGCGTGACCTTGTCATCGATGACACCAAACTCAAACTTGGTGTCGGCAATGATGATGCCGCGGGAGAGCGCATACTCA
>USHS01000261.1 GCA_900554585.1 uncultured Collinsella sp. | reverse complement strand
CCGCCATATCGCCGTCGGGCGTAAAGCCGTCCACACGGGCCACAACAAGCACGCGGCAGGTGTCGGCAAGCTCGGCCACACGATTCTCGACCTGCGCAAAGACGCGCTCCGAAAGCACGAATTGCGCTGCGCCCATCACATAGGAGCCCTGCGCAAACGAGGCGCCGCTCCACTTTTTGGACGAAGAGAACGGAATGATCGCCAGCGGCTCGGACACCTCGACCGGGCGGTCAGCGTAATAGTTGAGCAGCGCCTGACAGGTCTCGTTGGCGTCTGCCGAGGTGGCACGCGCCACGTTGGCGAGCGCAAAATCGAGGACCGTGGTCTCGACGGGGACAGCTGCCTCGTCCGAGTCCGCGCCAAAGCCAACGCCCTCAACAGGCAGCGGGTAGGTACCCTCGACCTCCATACGGCCCGAGGTAATGGTGCCCGTCTTGTCCAGGCACAGCACGTCGACGCGCGCGAGCGTCTCGATACAGTAGAGCTGCTGCGCGAGTACCTTGCGGCGCGCCAGGCGCACCGTGGCGATGGCAAGCACCGACGAAGTCAGCAGCACCAGGCCCTGCGGAATCATGCCCAAAAGAGCGCCCACCGTAGACAGCAGCGCCGACGAAGGCACGCGACCGGCAAGCAGCTCGGAAAAACACCACGAAAGCGCGCTATCGCCCGGCGTACCGGCGGCATCCCACAGCTCGCTCACGCTCGAGGCAAAGAGCGCCAGGCCAAGCGGAATCATAATGAGGCTCGCAAAGCGCACGATGGCGTTGAGCGCATTCATGATCTCAGAATTGACCTTTTTGACGTACTTGGCCTCGTTGTTGATCTTGGCCACGTAGTTGTCGGCGCCAACATGGATCACGCGGGCGCGCAGCAGGCCCGAGTCGATAAAGCTGCCGCTCATGAGCTCGGAGCCGGGCTGCTTTTTGATGAGATCGCTCTCGCCCGTCAGCAGGCTCTCGTTCACGAGTGCCTCACCCGAAACCACCACGGCGTCGGCCGGAATCTGGTCACCGCGCCCCAAGCGGATGATGTCGTCGAGCACGATCTGGTCCAGATCGAGCTCCACCTCGGCACCGTCGCGCACCGCGATGGCCTTCTTAGAGGTCAGCAGCGTAAGCTTATCGACCATCTTCTTGGAGCGCATGGACTGAATGACGCCGATGGCAGTATTCAAAAACACCACGAACAGGAACGTGAGGTTCTTGAACGATCCGGTCAGCAACACCAAAATCGCCAAGACAGCGTTGATCAAGTTAAACAGCGTGCAGAGGTTCTCGATGATGAGCTCTTTGACCGATTTGGTCTTGAGCTCCATGTTGCGGTTGATCTTACCGGCGGCGATGCGCTCCTCGACCTCGGCGGTCGAAAGCCCGCGCTCGATATCCGTTGCTGCCATACCACGTCCCATCACGTCGCGTCGGTATAAGAAAACCGCCCGGACCATGCGAGGTTCGGACGGTCTTACGTTCGATGGTGCCCCATGTTGGATTCGAACCAACGGCCTTCTGCTCCGGAGGCAGACGCTCTATCCCCTGAGCTACTGGGGCACATCGCAGTCGTTCATTATACGCTAAAATGTCTCTCGCGAGAAAGAGGAACTATGCCAGAAACTATTACCATCGATCGTCTTGCCTATGGCGATGCGGGCATCGGCCGTGCGGAAAATGGCAAAACCGTATTCGTGAACGGCGCGTGCCCGGGAGATGTCGCCTTGGTCGAAATCGATCGCGACAAGGGCAATTTCTGCGAAGGCCACGTGGTCGAGCTCGTTGCACCGTCGTCCGATCGCGTGCTGCCGGCATGCCCGCTTGCGAGCGTATGCGGCGGTTGCGGTTGGCAACATATATCTTACGAGCGTCAGCTTGCTGCGAAGCGCGATGCCGTGGTGTCCCAGCCGCGTCGCATCGGCGGCTTCGATGCGGAGCGCGCCGAGCGCATCGCGTGCCGTCGAAGCGACAAATGGAATATCGCAATAAGCTCGAGTTCAGCTGCGCTTTCGATGCGAAGCAGGGCTTCCAAATGGGCTTCCATCAAAAGGGAAGCGACAAAATCCTTGCCGCCGACGCATGCCCGCTTGCGCATAAACAAGCCCAAAAAACGCCGAAGGCTCTGCGCGGCGCTCTACGCTATCTCACGGGTCGCGAAGATTTGGGCATCCATCGCGGAGGCGTGCGCCATTCGCACCGTTCGGGCGATTTGGAAGTGGCTTTGTGGACGACGCCCGGTCCGTTTCCGCGCAATGCCGTGGCGAAAACCCTGTCCACGGCCGTGAAGGCTTCGTCAATCGTGCGCGTGATGACGGCCGATGCGGGCAGCGCGCGCAAGCTCAAGGGCCTCGAGATTCTCGATGGCCGCGGTTTTTGGCGCGAAACCGTCGCAGGCATTGAAC
>USHS01000260.1 GCA_900554585.1 uncultured Collinsella sp. | reverse complement strand
GCCAATCCACTCGGTTCGCGTGCCGGCATTCATGGACACGGCGCCGCCAACGGAGCCGGGAATACCGACCGCAAACTCAAGGCCCGAAAGGCTGCGCGACAGCGCGTCGTTGACTAGGCGAGCGAATATCACGCCCGCACCGACCGTCAGCGTACAACCGTCTTCGGCGACAACCGTACGCTGGAACTCACGCCCCAACGAAATGACGGCGCCGCGATAGCCTGCATCGGCAACAAGCAGATTAGATCCCTTGCCGATAATGACCCACGGCACCTGCTCACGATCGAGCACCGCCACGGCGCGACGCAAGGCATGATAGCTGTGACACGTCACAAAGAGGTCCGCCTTGCCGCCGATACGATAGCTCGTATGGCGCGCGAGGCGTTCATCCTCAATTACGTCCGTATCGATCATGCCCGAAAGCGCCATGACGGCGTTAAACAGACCCATGGGGTTTAAGCGTCTTTCTTGGCAGTCAGATACTCGATGAACTCGGGGCCGACCGTCGTGACGTCGCCGGCGCCCATGGTAAGCAGCAAATCGCCCTCGCCCACCATCTTCTCGAGCTCCTCATTGAGCTCAAGACGGCTCGAGCAGTACACGACCTCCTTGCCGGGATGCTTGGCGCGCACGGTATCGGCAAGCATCTTGGACGTGACGCCCGGGATGGGCATCTCGCCGGCAGAGAACACGTCAATCAACAGCAGCTTGTCAGCATTGGCGAATGCGTCGGCAAAGTCATCGCACAGAGCCTGCAGGCGCGAATAGCGGTGCGGCTGGAACACGACGTCGACATGTTTGTAGCCCAGCGAAGAGGCAGCAGCGAGCGTCGCCTTGATCTCGGTGGGATGATGGCCGTAATCGTCAACCACCGTGATGCCGTCGATATCGCCCACGTGGGTAAAGCGACGGCGGACGCCTTCAAAACTCGAAAGTGCCTTAGCGGCGGCGTCGATATCGAGGCCTAGGACATGGGCGACGGTCAAGACGGCCGTGGCGTTGAGCATGTTGTGACGACCGGGGTTGCTCTTAATCTCGACAGCGTGCTCGGTGCCGTCCTCAAAGCGAACGATAAAGTCGCTCTGGATCCCCTTGACATCCGGATGCACGCAGACGATGTCGTTGGTCTCGGCAAAACCGTAGGAAAGCACATGGCGGCCCGTCGACTTGGCAAGCTCGACCAGATGCGGGTCCTCGCCACAGACGATGACCGTGCCGTCGTCGCCCACCAGACTCATAAACTTGGCGAAGGTGGCCTCGATCTCCTCGATACCCGAGTAATGATCGAGATGGTCGGCCTCGACATTGGTCACGATGACCACATTGGGGTTAAGGAACAGGAAGGAGCTGTCGGACTCATCCGCCTCGGCGACAAAATAGTCGCCCGAGCCGTTCTTGCCGTTGGTATCGTAGCCCTCGACAATGCCACCGATCAGGAAGCTGGGGTCCAGACCCATGCGGTCGAGCATGGTGGCACACATCGAAGAGGTCGTGGTCTTGCCGTGAGTACCGGCGACGGCGACGGTGGTGTAGCCGTGGCCCAGAGCCGAGAGCATCTTGGCGCGAGGCCACACGGGAATACCCAGCTCGCGCGCACGGACGAGCTCGGGGTTGGACTCGGGAATAGCGGTAGAGACCACGACGACGTCGGGCTTGACCTCATCGATGGTGGCGGCCTCATGGCCCACATGCACCTTCACGCCGGCGCGGGTAAGCTGGCGAATATAGCGCGACGTCTTAAGGTCGGAGCCGGTAACGACATAGCCGCGCTCGTGAAGGACGAGGGCGATGCCGCTCATGCCGGCGCCACCGATACCGATAAAATGGGCGCTCTTGAAATCGGGCGCGGAGGTTGCAGTCTGGGAATCAGCCATGTGCTCGTGTACTCCTTGCGTAAACACTGCCTGTAACCCGTCTACTGTACCGCACCTACCGCATCCGCGCGAGGGCGACCCGCGATATCCCGTCTAACTAACGCAATCCTTCTACCGCGTCTGCCAAAAGGACGGCAGCGCGGTCCTGGGCCAAACCGCGAGCCGCCTGACGCATGGCATCGCGCGCCTGCGCATCATCGATAAGATGCAGCAGCTCATCGGCAAACGCCTGGGTATCGATATCGGCATCGGCGCAGAGCACGCCAGCACCGGCATCGACCAGATAGCGGGCATTGGTGGTCTGATGATCGGCCGTCGCATGCGGATACGGCACCAGTACCGAAGGTGTGGCAAGGGCCGCGATTTCGGCAACGCTCGAAGCGCCCGAGCGCGAGAGGACCAAATCGGCCGCGGCCAGCATATCTCCCATATTGTCGATGTAGGGCTGGACGCGATACCGCTTCGCCTCCTCGGGCATCAGGGCAAGAGCACGCTCGGTGTCCTCGAAGCCATCGGCGCCCGTCG
>USHS01000259.1 GCA_900554585.1 uncultured Collinsella sp. | reverse complement strand
TTCGCGAACTTCTCAAAACAAAGCAGGCACCCCGGCCCCACCGGCAAATAGCGGACGCTCCGCATGCAATCTATGCAAACAAACAAGTGCGCTTAGCTATATTCGGTAAGATCGAGCACACTGCCCTTCACGATAAGCGTTGGCTCCAGAACGACCTCTTCGGCACGTCTACCGCCCCTACCGGCAAGACGCTTGGACATGCAGCCAAAAGCATGCTCTGCGAGGACACCAGGATCCTGCTCAATCGCGGTCAGCGCCGGCTCAAAGAGAACGTCGGCTGCCGAGTTGTCGTAACTCACCACCGAGATATCGCCTGGGATGCTCTTCCCCATCTCGTGCAAGCGCTTGAGCAAGCCGAGGGCAATGTTATCCGAGCTTGCGAACACGGCGGTGGCATCGGTTGCGAGCACCGCCTCCGAGGCCTCATAGGCACTCGGAATGTAATATTCGCTCTCAAACTCCAGGCGCGCGTCGATGGGCAGTCCCACCTCGCGCAGCGCGCGCTCGTAACCGGCGAGTCGCTTGCGGCCCGTATTGGAGCGACGCGCGTTAACCAGACAGGCGATGCGGCGATGACCCTGCTCAATCAGATACCGCGTGGCCATGTAGCCGCCCATCTCGTGGTCGAACATCACCTTGTCGCACTCGAGGCCCTCAATGGCACGGTCGACCATCACGGCAGGAATAGGCAGATGGCTCACTTCCTCGCGCAGGGCGCGATCGTCGGAGAACTCGTCGCCCACCACCAAAAAGACGCCGTCGACGCCGCGCGTCACCAGCTGGCGCAGCAGTTCTAGATCGTCATCGGCGCTTCCACCCGAGCTGGTAATAAAGAGCGCGTAACCGTCCTCGCGGCAGCGCTTTTCCAAGCTGCCGGCGAGCGAGGCAAAAAAGCGGCTCTCGATATTGGGAACGATAAGGCCCAGTGTGCGCGACTCGCGCATGACCAGGCTGCGCGCGATCTGGTTAGGAACATAGTGGTTGCGCGCCGCAACCTCCTTGATGAGCTTGCGGTTTTCTTCCGAGATGCGACAGGGCCGATTATTGAGAACAAGCGAGACCGACGAAGGGGAAAGCCCCACCTCCTGGGCGATCTGCTTGAGGGTGACTTTGTTGGCCATCTCGCTCCTTCCGGGTTTACGCGCAATCTCTTGAAAGTATAGCGACTGCCCCTCTACCTCGGTGATAAACACTTTACCAATCCGGTGGACGGCTGTTTTATCGCCGTCAGCGCACCAAATCCGTCCAGGTGGGGTATATTGCAATCGATTGATGACAACAACCACCAAAAGGCGGATATTCGTATGCACGAAAACGACTTTTTTAACGAGGACCTGCTCTGCGCGCTCGCTGGCGTTGCCGGCGAGGACAACGTGCTGATGAGCGAGCCCATGCGCGAGCACACCACGTTCAAGATCGGCGGCCCGGCCGACGTCTTTGTCACGCCCGATACCGAGCAGGGCCTCGTCGCCACGCTCGATACCTGCTATCGCTGCGACCTGCCCCTCACCATCGTGGGCAACGGCTCCGACTTGCTCGTCGGTGACAAGGGCATCCGCGGCGTCGTCGTGGCGCTGGGCGAAGGCCTCTCCGACATTACGGTCAACGGCACGCACGTCACGGCGGCAGCCGGCGCCTTGCTTTCCGATGTCGCCGCGGCTGCCGCCGAAGCCTGCCTCACCGGCATGGAGCCCATCTCGGGCATCCCCGGATCGGTCGGCGGCGCCTGCTACATGAACGCCGGCGCCTACGGTGCCTGCATGGCCGATGTGCTGGAATCTGTACGCGTCTACAAGCCCGCTCGCATGCTCGACGACGGCACCCGCGGTAGCGGCAGCATCATCGAGTTCGATGTCGACGAGCTCAATCTGGGCTATCGTAAGAGCCGCATCGCCGACGACGGCTTCATCGTGCTTTCGGCCACCTTCAATCTCGCCCCGGGCAACGCCGCGATGATCAAGGCCGACATGGACGACTACCGTCAGCGCCGCGAGGACAAGCAGCCGCTCGACATGCCGAGCGCCGGCTCCACCTTCAAGCGCCCCGAGGGCCACTTTGCCGGCAAGCTCATCATGGACGCGGGGCTCCGCGGCGCCCAGGTGAGCGAAAAACACTGCGGCTTCATCATCAACGCCGACCACGCCACCGCAGCCGACGTCGACGAACTCATCCGCCACATCCAATCCGAGGTAAAGCAGCAGTTCGACGTTGAGCTCGAACCCGAAGTCCACCGAGTAGGCGAATTTTTATAAAAAAGAAGGCCCCGAAAGGGGCCTTCACTTTCTTTAATTCAGACAACCAGTTCGGTGAGTCGCGCCCAGGACCCGAGAGGGCCGGGACAGTCCGAGAGGCATAAGGTTGATCGCGAGTTCCGCACGAGCCGGAGAGCACTTAATGTGCTC
>USHS01000258.1 GCA_900554585.1 uncultured Collinsella sp. | reverse complement strand
TCCAGTCCTCCTTTAACCTTCGCTACTCGTCTCCGTCGTTGGGGTCGCCCTTGAGGGTGTTGATGTCCAGGTACTGGTTGTCGTCCTCTTTTTGCTGTGTTGCCGATTCGGGCGCGGTGGGGCCACGGAACAGCTGGAATCCCTCAAACGCGATCACGCCGAGCAGAGCGATGATGATGGCGATAAAGACAACCTTTGCCGCCTGCGAAAACTCAGAAAAGCGCGGCGGCTCTTCCTCGGTGTAGTAGTCGGCAAAGCGCTCGTCATCGGTGCCACGGGTATACGACGATGCCGATACGTCCTTTACGCCGGTCTTGTTGTGCTCGGGGGCCGCGTATGTCGGCTGCTGCGGGGCGGCATCCGCGGGTGTGCTGCTGGGTGCATGACGCTGTGTCGCCGCAGCAAGAAACGCCGCCGTCTCGGACGGATCGCTGGTGGGGCGGGGCGCAGGGGCGGTCTGGCGCGGTACCTGCATGATGGGGCGGGTGGCAAAGTCATCTGCGGGCACGGATGCCGGCGCGGGTGTGGCGGAAGGTGCGGGCTTTGCACTTGTCGGGCGAGCTCCGCCGCCCATGAGTTCATCGGCGGTCCAGGGGCGGTCGCTCATCACGTCGTCGAGGCTCAACGCAAACAGATCGTCTTCGCCCTCGTCAAACGCGTTTTTCGCATGCCTGGCGGTAGGCGCGGTGCCTCCGTGGCTGCTGCGCGATGCGTTGCTCGACCTCATCTTGTCCCATCCTTTCGAACTGTCTAGCCCTTCGATTATATGGAACTTGCCTTGTCACCGATGCCCGGATTCGCGC
The DNA here is from genome assembly GCA_900554585.1 of uncultured Collinsella sp. Lineage (GTDB taxonomy): Bacteria > Actinomycetota > Coriobacteriia > Coriobacteriales > Coriobacteriaceae > Collinsella. The sequence goes on along the minus strand of USHS01000258.1, from coordinate 1,610 downwards.
ATTCAAGAACTCGTACTAAGGGGAGGATGGTTCAGGCGGGTCGTTTACTTGTCGTCAGCCTCTGCCTTGGCCTCGTTGAGGTAGCTGTAGAAGCTGTACTTGGAGATGCCAAAGAACTCGCAGGCGCGCTCGCTCGATTTGGAGATAAGGAAGGCGCCGCGGCGGTCGAGGTATCCGATAGCGCGAATGCGCTCGTCCTTGGTCATGAGGGCGGCGGGCTTGCCCACGTACTGCTCGCACTCGCGCAGCAGATCCTCGAGCAGGTCGCCGATGTTTTTGGTGATGGGATCGGGCTCGGTGTATCCCTTGTCGCCCGTGCCGGTGAGCGCTTCGAGCGAACGCTCAAACGCCTTCATGAGCGTGATGTCAAAGTTGATGCCCATTATGCCAACGGGGTTGCCGTCGTCATCGCGAATGAAGATGGTCGACGACTTGAGCAGCTTGCCATCGGCGGTCTTGGTGAGGTACGGCGCGCGATCGTGGACCTCGGTGGCATCCTCGTTCATGGACTCGAGCACGATGTGGCTGGGGCCGTCGCCCAGTTTACGTCCGCTGACGTGGCCGTTTTCGATCACCACGATAGAGTGGTCCATGTCCTCGGTCTCCAGATCGTGGACGACGATTTCACAGTTGGGACCAAATTGGAGCGCCAGGCTGTGCGCAAGACGCTTGTAAAACTCAATCTGTGCGGGGGTCATGGGTGCCTTCCTAAAAATTAGTTTGGGCTCACTGTGCCACAAATGCCACATGGTCGCAAATAACAAAAGCGTCGCTGCGTTATAAGGCCGCCAACGGCCAGGACACCATCTTTATGCACCCGCGGCGCGAGTTATGGGTACGATGGCTTCAGGGGAGGTACCGACATGAAACTTGGATGCGTCATTATGGCTTCGGGCGAGGGCAAGCGGTTTGGATCTAACAAGATGTTTGCTGATATCTGTGGAAAGCCGCTGATTCAGCGGACGATTGAGTCGGTGCCCAAAGGATTTGACGTTGTTGTTACGACGCGCTGGCCCCAAGTTGCCGACATTTGTCGTGAGCTGCGCTGCGCGTGCGCGCTGCACGATGGCGCGCTCAGGAGCGAGAGTGTGCGCGCCGGCCTTGCCTGGGGAGCCGATCGCGGTTGGAGGGGCTGTCTCTTTTTGCCGGGCGACCAGCCGCTCGTGAGTTCGGATTCCTTTGAGGCACTCGCCGGTGCTTTTAAGGCCAACGGCGGCGTTGCGCCCGTGCGTCTTGCCCTAAACGGTGAACCCGCCTCGCCGGTGCTGTTCCCTGCGAGTCTCTTTCCCGACCTTATGGGGCTTAAGGGCAAGGATGGCGGATCGTCGCTGCTGCGCGGCCGCGCCGATGTCCAGCTGGTCGAGGCGCGTGCGTACGAGCTGTGGGATGTCGACACCGCTAAGGGTCAGCGCCGCGTCTCGGAGCACATCGCCGGCTGCTACGCGCCTCGCTAGCAGAAAGGGCGCCAGGGTAGCGCCGGCTACTTGAGGTTGCTGGCGACGATGGGGCGGCCGAGAGCTGCCTCGAAGCGGTCGGCCATCATGGGGTCGCTGAGCGTGTCGACTTGGTTGAGCATGACATGCGCCGCGTCGAGCCTAAGCGCCTGCATC
>USHS01000257.1 GCA_900554585.1 uncultured Collinsella sp. | reverse complement strand
GCTTGCGGCTTTCCATTATGTCCTTCTCCTATACGCGCAAAGCAAAAAAGAACCCGCCACCGGGCGTGCCGGTGGCGGGTGTTGTTACCCGAGGGGATTGTACCCGATGGGGAAGCTTTAAGCGAAGTAGGCTACGCCGCTCTCAAAGATCGGCATGAACTTATCGCCGGGGACATGTTCGGGCACGTTGCGGTACAGGTTGTCGCCGCGACGCTCGGCATGGCCCATCTTGCCCAGGACGCGGCCGTCGGGGCTCGTGATGCCCTCGATGGCGAGTGCGGAGCCGTTGGGGTTGACGGAAAGATCCATGCTGGGCTTGCCGTCCTCGCCCACGTACTGCGTGGCGACCTGGCCGTTGGCGATGAGCTGGGCGAGCACCTCGTCGTTGGCGACAAAGCGGCCCTCGCCGTGGCTGATGGCGACGGTGTAGGGGTCGTCGAGGCTACACTGCGACAGCCACGGGGACAGGTTGGACGAGATACGGGTGCGCACCAGACGGCTCTGATGGCGACCGATGGTGTTAAAGGTCAGCGTGGGTGCATCCGGCGTGGCGTCGACGATGTCGCCATAGGGCACCAGGCCGAGCTTGACCAGGGCCTGGAAGCCGTTGCAGATGCCCAGCATCAGGCCATCGCGGGCCTTGAGCAGGTCGCGGACTGCCTCGGTGACCTCGGGAGCGCGGAAGAACGCCGTGATGAACTTGGCGGAGCCATCGGGCTCGTCGCCGCCCGAGAAGCCGCCGGGGATCATGACGATCTGGCTTGCACGGATGCGGCGGGCAAGCTCGTGGGTGCTCTCGGCGACGGCCTCGGGCGTGAGGTTGTTGATCACGAAGGTGTCGGCCTCGGCGCCGGCGGCGCGGAAAGCGCGGGCGCTATCGTACTCGCAGTTGTTGCCGGGGAACACGGGGATTACCACGCGCGGGCGGGCGATCTTGGCGCCGCCGTACACGTGGATATCCTTGGCACGGAAGTCGATGGTCTCGACCTCGGCGGTCTCGCCGGCGCTGCGGTAGGCAAAGACGCCTTCGATGCCGCTCTCCCAGGCCTCCTGGAGCTCGGAGAGCTCGATGACCTCGGAGCCGGTATCGATGACATAGCCCTCGACGGTGGTGCCCAGGGGCTCGACGACAACGCCGTCGGCGACCTCGGGCAGCTCGGCATCCTCGGCGAGCTCGACGATAAAGCTGCCGTAGAGCGGGGTGAAGAGGCTCTCCACGTCCACATCTTCGGCAAGCTCGATACCGATCTGGTTGCCGACACACATCTTAAAGAGGCTCTCGGCGCCGCAGCCGTAGCCGGGCGTGGAGACAGCCAGGGCGTCGCCGGTAGCAGTGAGCGCCTCGACGGCGTCAAACGCGGCGAGCAGCTGCTGGGCGTCGGGGCGGTAGTCCTCGCCGTAGGTGGCGGGGGCGATGCGGACGACGCGGTGCGTGAGGCCCTTGAACTCGGGGGAGACAGCGCGGGCCGCCTTGCCCACGGCCACGGCGAAGCTGATGAGGGTCGGCGGAACGTTGAGCTCGCCGGCCTCGTCCTCAAACGAGCCGCTCATGGAGTCCTTGCCGCCGATGGCGCCGGCACCCAGGTCGACCTGGGCCATAAGGGCGCCCAGGACGGCTGCCATGGGCTTGCCCCAACGCTCGGCCTCGGTGCGCAGCCGCTCGAAGTATTCCTGGAAGGAGAGATAGGCGCGCTTGTGCTCAAAGCCGGCGGCAACGAGCTTGGCAATGGACTCGACCACGGACAGGTAGGCGCCCGCAAACTGGTCGGCCTCCATCAGGTAGGGGTTGAAGCCCCATGCCATAGCGCTCGCCGTGGTGGTCTCGCCGTCCACGGGGAACTTGGCGACCATGGCAGAGCTCGGGGTGAGCTGCGTCTTGCCGCCAAAGGGCATGAGCACGGTCGCGGCGCCGATGGTGGAGTCGAAGCGCTCGGAAAGGCCCTTGTTGGAGGCGACGTTAAGATCGGTGACGAGCGAGGTCATGCGCTCGGCAAGCGTGGTGCCGGCCCAGCTGGGCTGCCACACGCTGCGGGCGCAGACGTGGGCGACCTGGTGCTTGGGCGCACCGTTGGAGTTGAGGAACTCGCGGGACAGATCGACGATGGCGACGCCATTCCATGCCATGCGCATGCGCGGCTCGGCGGTAACCTCGGCGATGACGGTTGCCTCCAGGTTCTCCTCGGCGGCGTAGCCCATGAACTCCTCGACGTCACCGTCGGCGACGGCGCAGGCCATGCGCTCCTGGGACTCAGAGATAGCGAGCTCGGTGCCGTCCAAGCCGTCGTACTTCTTGGTCACGGTATCAAGGTCGACATACAGGCCGTCGGCAAGCTCGCCCACGGCGACCGAGACGCCGCCGGCGCCAAAGTCGTTGCAGCGCTTGATCAGACGGCAGGCATCGCCGCGGCGGAACAGACGCT
>USHS01000256.1 GCA_900554585.1 uncultured Collinsella sp. | reverse complement strand
TCCCTACACCCTCGAGAGCGCGTCGTCGCGTATGAGCGCACTTCCGGTGGACGGTATGGTTGTGATCATGAACCGCATGCCGGCAGACTTTGGCACCTTTGAGCCGCTGCCCGGCATGCAGACGGTGCTCGTTACTATGCTGGAGCATCCGTTGTGCTCGACGGTCGATAACGACCAGTTCGATTGCTCGCGCCAAGTGGTCGAGTACCTGCTGGAGCAAGGGCACAAAACGGTGCACTTTATCTCGTGCCCCGAGCGCTCGCTTTCGGGCATGCAGCGCGAGGAGAGCTGGCGCGAGACCCTGCGCGCGCATGGCATTGAGCCGCCGCGGCTCATCCGTGGCGATTGGACGGCGCAGAGCGGATACGCCGCCGGGCAGGCTCTGGCGGACGATCCGACCTGCACGGCCATTTATGCCTCCAACGACGCCATGGCATATGGCTGCATTCGCGGGCTCGAGTCGCGCGGGAAGCGCGTGCCACAGGACGTGAGCGTGGTGGGTGTTGACGATAGCCTGGGCGATATCGTGCCCGATCGTCGCCTGACTACGGTGCGCTTTGATAACAAGCGCGTTGGCATGTGGGCGGTCGATAAGATTGCCGGCGCCGAGGGCGTCGCACCTAGCGTGGAGCACATGCTGATCCCCGGCGTGCTCATCGAGGGTGATACGGTACGCAGCTTGCGCTAGGGTGCGGGCCTGTTCGGGTCGCGCTTCTTTGTGTTTGATATTGTTCGAAATGGTTTAAAAACCGTTCACGGACGAAAATCGACCGTTCATAGTCCGATATTGCGTTTTGGATTGTTCTTTTTTGTTTGAATGTTAATGTTTCTGACATACACAACGCAGCGCGTATGCCCGGACGCGATGCTCTCCATTGGTTCATATGTGAAAGGAACGCAATATGGCAACCAAAGAAGAAATCTCGATGGTTGGATTCGAGATCGTCGCATACGCGGGTGACGCCCAGACCGACCTGCTCGCAGCACTCGATGCTGCCCGCGAGGGTGACTTTGAGAAGGCCGAGCAGCTGCACAAGGATGCCAGCGACGCGCTCATCGGTGCTCACGACACGCAGACCAAGCTGCTTTCGCAGGAGGCCGGCGGCGGCGAGATGGAGATGACCTTCATCATGGCTCACGCTCAGGACACCCTCATGACCACCATGATCCTGGAGAAGCAGACCCGCTTTACCATCGATGCCTACAAGCGCATTGCCGAGCTCGAGGCCAAGCTCGCCTAACGAACTCTCACAACCAAGTCCCCTTCCAAAAGCCCTGTCGCAACCCCGCGACAGGGCTTTTCTGTCCCTCAGCCTAAGTTGCGGTGAAATAGGGACTGAAAGGGGGCTAGCAGGCATAAAACGGTCCCTATTTCACCGCAACTTATTGGGTGCTGTTGGACATTTTGCTTCGTGGGTATACTTCCATCCGCAATACAGGCCGGAATGAGGAGGTATCCAAATGCCGGACAATGGATCGATTCAAAAGAGAGACGCGCACGAGATGGCTCATGGGCGCCCGGCTCAGATTACCGAGCAAACGACAGTGGTTGAGCTGCAGCCCAGCGTGAGCGATGTCGTGTGCGCGAACAAAAAATTACAAATTGGCTTTATTGTTGCGCTTGTGGTGATGGCACTGCTGTCGGGCTTTGTCGCCCGTCCGCATTATGCCGACACCAAGACCTGGGACTCAACTATCGAGGTCATCGATCAAAAGAAGGGCAATGTGTTGGCGCTCACGACGTCGTGTGTGGCGTTGTCTGCGGGTATCACCGCACTGCCGGGCGACACAGGAACGCCGGTGGCCGAGCAGCCCGCACAGCTTTCGGGCAACCTGGGCATCGTGCTCGCCGTGCTCTACCTCGAGAAGTACCTGCTTACTATCTTATGGTCGGTCGGGCTGGGCATCCTGATCCCGTTTTCGCTCGTACTCTTTGCGGTGTCGCTTGGCATTCACGGACGCTGGAGCACCAGCGCTGTCCTGCGCCGTGTGGCAACGCGCGTGCTGGTGGTTGCTATGATCGGCATGGCGTTGGTGCCCGCGAGCGTGTGGGTGTCGCAAAAGGTCGACGAGACGTACCAGGTGAGCATCGAGCAGGCTGAGCAAAAGGCGACAAGCGCGGCTGAGGCGAGCTCGTCAAAGAACGAAAAGAAATCTGAAGCCAAGACAGACAAAAACGCGCTTGAGCAACTGACCGAAGGCGCCTCGAGTCTACTGACTTCGGTGACCGATAGCGCCAAGTCGATGACCGACGAGGTTGTGCAGCAGGTGACCGATCTGATCGAAGGCGTCATCGTGATGATTGTGACCTCGTGCGTGATTCCGCTGCTGGTGCTTGCTGCATTCTTGTGGCTTGGGCACGTACTGCTGGGGATCGATATCTCCGGTCCGACGAACTATCTGACGGGTCGTTTTCTGAGCGCTCCGTCCAAGCA
>USHS01000255.1 GCA_900554585.1 uncultured Collinsella sp. | reverse complement strand
TTCAAAAAGGCAATCGAAGCCTACCCCACCGTGACGGATTCCCCGGTAAAGGTGCTCACAAGCAACAAGATAAAGAACGCCAGATAACTGATGCTCAATAGGTAGGCAACAACCAAAAAGAAGGCCCATCCGACATTGGTCTTGCCGTCGGTACGACGTTGCTCGCGAGAACGGCATAGCCAAATCGTCACGCCAATGGCCACAATCAACAGCACAAGTGCCGCTGCCGCCAGTCCAGCAAGCGCAAACATCACGCCAATGCTCACAGCAATAACCGGAAGCAACAACAAGCCGCATCCACACCCACCGGGACTATAAACGACAGTCTGTCGGCGCTTCATCATCACTCCAAGTCAAGCAATCGTTTGTAGACATCGAGGCCTTTGAGCAGGACTTCCTCGTCAAAGAGCATAGTATCAGTATGCAGGGCACTCGTGGCATAGGCGGGGCAGCCCTCGGCGTCGCTCGGATTATCCTGACTGACAGGAACACCCGTGCCCAGCAAGAAGAACACACCCGGCAGATGGCGCTGATAGAAAGCGAAGTCCTCGGCAATCAGCAAAGGCTCATCCACGAGCTGCAGCTCGGGCAAGGCAGGCGCGACATTGGCAAACAACTCGGGGTCGTTGTCGACCGGCGGATAGCCCTCGGCAAAATCGAGATCGTACGTGCAGCCCGTTGCAGCGCACGCCTCGTCGAGTACACGGTGCACGCCCTCGCGCGCACGGTCGAACATGTCGTCCGTAAACACACGCAGGCTGCCGGCAACACGGGCCTCCCCCGCCACCGCGTTGCAGACGGTCCCGGCCTGCAGCAGGCCGAACTTACCAATGCAGGGTTCATCGGCGCCCAACTCGTCCATCAATTCACGCTCGGCAACCAAGAACTTGGCAGCCGCCAGCGCAGCATCGTGCGATTCGTTTACGGGAACGCCGTAGGTCTTGGCGATATGGATGCTTGTCCCGTGAATGTGCACGTGCGTCTCACTCGAGCGCGCCAGCAATGGACCGGAGCAGCTCGCCAACGTGTTCGCAGGCAGATCGGGCCACACGTGAAAGCCAAAAATGCGGTCGACCCCGCAGCGCTCAAACACACCGCTCTCGCATACCGTCTTGGCACCACCGGTCGTCTCCTCGGCAGGCTGGAACACAAAGAGCACGTTGCGCTTGATGGCACCCGGCTGCTCACGAATCGTGCGATCGACAAAGGTAGCCGCCGCAAGTGCCATGGCCATGTGTCCATCGTGTCCGCAGGCGTGCATCTTTCCGGGATGCGTCGAGGCAAAGGCCGCACCCGTCGCCTCCGCGATGGGCAGGGCGTCCATGTCGGCGCGAATCGCCGTGGCATGCACGGCACCAACGCCAGAGTCGAAGAAAGCGCAGACGCAGCTGGGGCACGGATGGGTCACCTCGCAGGTGAGTGGTGCCAACACGCCCTCGACATAAGCGATGGTTTGCGGAAGATCGAAATCGAGCTCCGGAATGCGATGCAGGTCGCGGCGATAGCGACGGAGTTCTTGGAGCTCGGTCATAGAGGATCCCTTCGTGAGGCATATCTGTTGCAACTTATTGTGATACAGGATTGTGGCACACATGTTTCCAGCATATTGCTGCATTTTTTAAACGTTATATACGAATACTCTTGTTTGCTAAAGTGCAACGTGGTAGGGTCGTTACCACTTGATAGAGGCGCGGGCACGAAGAACCGCGGGCGAGCCGGCAGGCTTTGACCCCGTGGGGAGGCGAAACCCGCCGAACTGGGCTTTTCGGGCACGAACAACCTGGTGGGCCTGCGGGAAACACCCACAGGACTGTCTGCAGCAATGCGGGAGCGCTATCCGGACATTGGGTCCACGCTATGCGGATTCGATGCGCAGATGGCGCCGTCTGGATAGCGAGGTTTACGGGACATGGCATTGACCCCCAACGAGGCATATGCGGCCAAGCAGCCGTTTGTGGACAAGGAGACGCTCGAGCATATCGTCGAGCAGTTCCCCACGCCGTTTCATCTATATGACGAGACGGGCATCCGCCGCAACATGCAAGAGGTGCGCGACGCCTTCGCATGGAACCCGGGCTTTAAGGAATACTTTGCCGTCAAGGCCAATCCCAACCCGGCGCTCATCTCCATTCTCAACGAATACGGCTGCGGCTGCGATTGCTCGAGCTATACCGAGCTCATGATTGCCCGTTCGCTGGGCATCACGGGACACGACATTATGTTCTCGTCCAACGACACGCCGGCGGCGGACTTTGAACTCGCCGACAAGCTGGGTGCCATCGTCAACTTTGACGACATCAGCCACATTGAGTTCTTTGAGCGCGTTGCGGGGCCCATCCCCAAGACGGTCAGCTGCCGCTTTAATCCGGGTGGCCTGTTCCAGCTCTCCAACGGCATCATGGATAACCCCGGCGACTCCAAATACGGCATGACCACCG
>USHS01000254.1 GCA_900554585.1 uncultured Collinsella sp. | reverse complement strand
TCCCCCATTCGTGTCACCCCGCCATGCTTTGCAATGTGGCAAGGACAACCGATCCGGAAATATCGGCCTTGCCCTCGTAGGGTTTGAGCAAAATGTTGAGCATGCCTTCCTTGAAATGATAGCTGATGAGTCCGGACTCCTGAAAAACGTCCAGACAGACGAACAGCTTGCCGATGTTAATGTCGCGTCGGCTTTCCCACGCAACCCGGCGGGAAAGCGCCCCGTCCGGTACGGAAAGCCGTCCGTCCTCCGCGCGGCAGGTCACATGCCGCCAGACAGCGACCAGATCCTTGCGGTCGGGCAGGAGCAGACGCGCTTCCCTTGCGGTGAGCGGGCCGTCCTGCATGAGTGTATTATACAGATTGAGAATTTTCTGATCCGCCAGATGCTCACAGTCACTCAGCTGCACATCGCAGATGGTCAGCTGCACCGAGCGGCGGCCTCGAAATTCGTTGATTTCCAGATGAAAGGCGGCATCCACGGTGTTGCCCTCGACAAAGCCGAGGTCCTTGAGGTGGTGCTTCATATCCTCATTGCCCTTTACACGAGACACGCGCACGGTTTCGCCCGCTTTTACCATCGAAAGCGGCATGGCCGGCATCTGCGGTCCGCAAGACATGAGTTGCTCCTAACGTCAGTTCGTCCTCAACATCGACGCGTTAAAAGTTAACCACGTCTATGTTCGCTTTAGTAAACTAGCACGTGGTTAACTTTTTGGAAAGGGTCCTGTTCAGTTTTTCGAAAAAGTTTCCTATACGAAACAAAAAGGCGCGGCAAAGAGCTGTCCTTTGCCGCGCCCAGTCATGCTTAAAGCGAGAGGTTTCTAATCGACGTAACGCAGGAAGCCTCGTCTACGCCCGAAACGCGGAAGACGACGCTCTCGCCGCACTCGCCGTAGAGAGCCATGAGGCCCATAACATCGCGGCCATCCGTGTTGCGGTCGCCGATGCTGACCGACACGTCGCTACGATGCTTGGCAATGATGTCATAGAGCAGCGCAACCGGGCGGGCATGCAGTCCCAACGGATCTTTAATCGTCTTCGTAAACTCGACCATGTCCCCTCCCACGACATCGCACATTCGGCCGGCAAACCCAGCCACGTGGTAGTTATTGTACGTTACCGGCGCACCCCCGTCTCACAAAAAACGAGGGAAGGCACACGTCCTTCCCTCGTTGCTGGCAATAGGTAGCCGCTCGCCTACATCAGGCGCAGGCTGACGTCCTTGAGCTGGGCGCCACTAACGGCACTCGGGGCGCCCGACATGAGGTCGGAGCCGCTGGCCGTCTTGGGGAACGCCATGACGTCGCGGATGGAATCGGAGCCGGTGAGCAGCATGCACACGCGGTCCAGGCCCAGAGCGAAACCGCCCATCGGGGGCGCACCAAACTTGAGCGCCTCCATGAGGAAGCCGAACTGAGACTCGGCGCGCTCCTCGGTAAAGCCCAGAAGCTTGAGCATGGACATCTGCATCTCGGCGTTGTGGATACGCATACCGCCGCCGCCGGCCTCAAAGCCGTCCATGACAAAGTCATAGGTGCAGGAACCGGCTGCCAACGGGTCGGCCTCGATCTTGGCGATGTCGGTCTCGGTCGGCAGGGTAAAGGGCTGGTGCTCGGCAGCATAGGCCTTGCGATCCTCGTCCCAATGGAACAGCGGGAAGTTGACGACCCACAGGAAGTCGTGGCCCTCGCGCTTGATCTCGAGCGCATTGGCCATGTGAGAACGCATGCCGCCCAGGATCTCGTCAGAGAGCAGGCGCGGGCCGGCGGCGAACATCACAAGGTCGCCAGGCTCGACGTCCATGCGCTCGCGCAGAGCCGCCATCTCCTCGTCCGAGAAGAACTTGACGATGGGGCTGTTGATGGAGCCGTCCTCGCGGAAGGCGATCCATGCCAGGCCCTTGGCGCCAAACGTGGAGGCCACGCCGGAGAGCTTATCAATCTTGGCACGTGCCCAGGCACCGGCGCCCTTGGCGTTGATGGCCTTGACGACAGAACCCTCCTCGTTCGCGGCGGTCGCAAAGACCTTGAACTTGGAGTTAGCAAAGATGTCGGTCAGGTCGACCAGGTGCATGCCATAGCGGGTATCGGGCTTGTCGGAGCCATAGGTGTCCATGGCCTCCCAGTAGTTCATACGACGCAGCGGCGTGGGCATCTCGACGCCCATGCGGCCGAAGGCATCGGCCAGGACCTCCTCGAGTGCACTCATGACATCGTTCTGGTCCACGAAGGACATCTCGATATCGACCTGGGTGAACTCGGGCTGACGGTCGGCACGCAGGTCCTCGTCGCGGAAGCACTTGGCGACCTGGTAGTAGCGCTCAACGCCACCGACCATGAGCAGCTGCTTCAGGAGCTGCGGGGACTGCGGCAGGGCGTAGAAGTTACCCGGCTGGATGCGGCTGGGGACGATGAAGTCGCGGGCGCCCTCGGGCGTGGACTTGAACAGGGAG
>USHS01000253.1 GCA_900554585.1 uncultured Collinsella sp. | reverse complement strand
TCCTCGTGCAGCTTGGTGAGTTCGCGGCAGACGGCGACCTCACGCTGGGGAAAGACCTCTGCCACGGCCTCGAGCGTCGCCACGATACGATGTGGAGACTCGTAGAAGATGAGCGCGCCGGGCACCACGGCAAGGCGCTGCAAACGGCGCACACGGTCGCCGTGCTTTCGGCCCAAAAAGCCCTCGAAGAAAAAATGCTCGCAGGGAATGCCGGACGAAACGAGCGCCGTGACGCAAGCAGAGGGTCCGGGAATAACTTCGACAGGCACATCGGCCTCACGCGCCGCCTCGACCAGCGCCTGGCCGGGATCGGACACGCTCGGCATGCCGGCGTCCGAGGCAAAGGCGAGGGTCTCCCCCGCCAGCAGACGGTCGACCAGGCCGGCAGCGCGGCTAGCGATCACATTCTCGTCGCAACGGACAAGCGGCTTGGAAATACCCAGGTGCATCAGCAGCTTTGACGTCACACGCGTGTCTTCGCAGCAAATGGCATCGGCGGCGGCAAAAGCTTCGCCAACGCGCGGGGACAGGTCGCCTAGGTTGCCGATGGGCGTGCCGACCACATAGAGTTTGCCCGTATGGGCGCTGTTTTGCGTCATATCAACCTATTCAATCATGCCGCGCTCGAGCGTACCGAGCGCCGCGCGGGCGTCCCATGCTGCAATGCGCTTCTCGGTCTTCCACGTTTGGAAGAACCAACCGGCAGCCGGCGCAAACGAAGCCAGCTGGTTGGCGATAAACACGCGCTCGTAGGCATTGCGGCCCTCGGGCGTAACCGACGAGTTGGCAAAGATCGCCGCGCCCGACCATTCGCCCACCAGCACGGGGAACCCAGTCGAAATCGCTTCTTTAAGCTCGCGCTTGTTACGCGAAATCGCCGTCGTCAGCCCGCGAGGGCTCGTGATGTCGAGCGCATACTCGTCGCGGTAATGGTACAGGTGAAGGTCCATGTAGACGTTCTTGTACTTGGCGCCGCGCATAAAATGCTTCCACTCGCTGGGATGCCCCGACGACGAGAAGACGACGATTTTATCCTCGGGCATATACGAACGGACGAGCTCGTAGGCATCGCGATAGAAATTGCGCAGGTAGTGAGCAGGAATGCCATCCGTCATGGTGAAGAGGCTCTTGCGAACGCTCATCTGCGGCGTGTCCAGCAGCTCAATGCCCAGCAGGCTCTCGGCCTCGCCATAGCGATCGGCCAAGCGCTCGAGCACGTCGAGTGCGACATGACGGCCGTTGGTGGACGAATGCCACTCGGCGACAGCCTCCGGCGTGGTGGGCGAATCGTTGGAATCGCCCTGGCCACCGGGCACGGTTGCCAGATCGAGCAGCACGCGGATATCGTACTTGGCAGCCCACTCAATCGCGCGGTCGATGTAATCGACAACCGATATGTAGGAGGCATCGGACTCCTGTGAGCCAAAGGCATACCAGGGCACCGGCAGACGCACGGCATTGAGACCGATCTGCGCCATGCGGCGAAAATCGCCCTCGCTCACAAACGTCTCGTAATGACGACGCATGCGCTCGTTGTAAGCGGCGGTACCCATGGCCTCCTGCAGCTCGGCTGCGTTGGATGCGCCGGTCGCCGCGTACAGCGACGGGGTCACCCAAGGCTCGGGAATAAACCAGCCAGAGAGATTAACGCCGAGTATCCTCTCCATCACTGCCCCCTTCGGATCATGCAGGTCGAACCCGCATCGTATTGCATAGGATAAGTATCGTTCTGAGTATACCCGCGTGTGCGGACAGGCGACCGAACGGTCTGCAAAGTGACGCGAAAGTGGGAGGAATGTCTGGGGCGGGCGGGCTCGGAATGGTGCGACGAGGTGTGTACGCGCGCCGGAGGCAGGCACCGGAAAGTGTGTCCCGTTCTGAGCCCTTATTCTGGGACGCAGTTTCCGCAGAACCCTACATAAAAGAAAAGGACCCCTTTGCAGAGGTCCTAGTCAATTCAAGGTGGCGGGGAAGGGAATCGAACCCCTGACACGAGGATTTTCAGTCCTCTGCTCTACCAACTGAGCTACCCAGCCATTTGAGGTGTGCCTTGTTTCAAGGCTTGATTAGTATAACCAAGGACGCGTTCCGGTCAACCGAGAATTTTAAAAAAGTTTTTGAGCACAGCCTCGGTTCTATAAATCGGCACGTCAGAGACATCAGCCGGCAGCAAGAAGTTTTTCGCTCAGAGCCGCACGGGCAAACTCACTTGGCGTCATCCCCTCGGCAGCCGCCCGTCGACGAATGGCCTCCTTCATTCCCAGAGGAATCTTGACCGACAACGTTGCCGTCCCCTCACCTGAGAGCGGGGGCCGTCCATGCACGATCCCACCAACGGTATGTTCGCCATCCGGAAACTCTCCGCGCTCGTACGACTCGCACCACGCGTCAATCATTTCATCCGTTACAACCTGACCTTTAGCGGCCGTATACCTGTCTCTTATACACATCTGACGCTGCCGACGAATAGAGAGG
>USHS01000252.1 GCA_900554585.1 uncultured Collinsella sp. | reverse complement strand
TTCCGTATGTGGTGGAGGGCTCGCGATCTCCAAGGGAGTCGGGGCTTTGCATGTTTATGTCGCTGCCTGCGCATTACGGCGGGCTTGCGCTGGGCAAGGCCGAGCTGAACAAGAAATACTATATTCGTGACGGTTACAACGATGGGCGCAACCGCAAACTGCGCGTGTTGGAGCGCATGCCCGACATCACGCTTACGGCGAAAGCAGAGGTGGGCCTGGATAAAGTAAGGGCTAGCTTGCTGCCCGAGGTGCTTACCGCGCTGGTCGATTACGACAGCGACGCTATCCATGATGGAAGCGAGAAAATCCACAAGGATGCCGAGCGCCGCAACGAGCTGCAGATGCTCAATGGGGTCGCGTACTTTACGGTGACGACTGACCAGGCAAATGACTATGACAAGCTCGTCCGGCTGTGCGAGCGCATCCGACGGAAGCTGCATCGTCGCAAGCGGCCCATATTTTACAAGCCCATGACTGAAGAAGCGCGATATTTGGCACAGGCGCGCGTCGAAACAAAGCGGTTTAAGCTCTGGCAGACCGTTATTGAGGCGCATCAGTATTGGTAGAGCGGGCCTTTGGCGGCGGAGGGGTGCTGCCGTATTGAAGGTGAATGGTTTCCCGCGAAGTGAACGAGCGTTTTTGGACCCCCGAAGCATCCACACTTTTTGGCGCCAAAATCGCAGGGAAAACCTGACAAAACCGCAGGAAACGGTGCCTCTAAAGTGTCGATGCTCCAGGGGTTCGATTTCACTCGTTCACTTCGCGGAAAGCCATTCACCTTCGATTTACGGCAGCCCGTCAGTCACCCTCTCGGCATTAAAAATGGGGCAAGGCCACGCGCCTTACCCCATTTTTTGCTAGCTATAGCAGCTTGTGCACTACTCGCGGCACAGGTGCACGGCAAAGCCGGCGAACTCGCGCTTAAAGTACACGAGCTTGGTGCCGCCGTCGGGCAGCAGCACGCGCGACTCCTCGTTGACCTCGAGCCCACGCTCGGCAAACCACTTCTCGGCCGCATCGATGTCGTTGACGGCAAAGCCGATGTGGCCCTTGGTGCCACGACCGTTCTGCTTCATGATCTCGACCAGCGAATCGTTAAAGTACGAAACCGGGGTCTCGATAACGGGCAGGCCCATCATCGTCGAGAACAGCTCCGCAATCTCCAAGGCGTCTGCCGGGCCGGTGGCGTTAATCCCCACATGGGCAACGCGCATCCCAAAGAGCTCGATCGGATTGGCGTTCTGCTCACTCATGCAGTCAGCGCCTACTGAGCCATGACGTCGAGGACGGCCTTCTCGGCAGCGACGCGGTTCATGCCGGTCATGAAGGGCACGCCGCTCACGTACGGGCAGGTAAGGCCCTCGGGGGCAACGGTGGTGGCGATCAGCAGGTCGGCGCCCTCGTCGCAAACGTCCTTGGCCTCGGAGATGGCGCACTGCACGATCTCGTACTTGTCGGCGTAACCGTTGGCGTCGAGCATGGTGGCGACCTTCTGGGCAACGAGCGTGGAAGTAGCAGCGCCAGCACCGCAAGCCAAAACAATCTTCTTCATAGGTAATGTCTCCCTTCATGGTTTACTTTAGGTAAGTGTACCGCAGCGAGCGATGGTGCTCGGCCTCGATGCGCTTTTATGCCAGTTTGCTTGCACGCCGCGTATAATACATCTAGTACGTGTTGTCATACCGTTCGCTTTACGAGCGACTAAGGACTCTAAAATGCCCGATTCCCGCACCCTCTGGACCGCTGTCGTCATTATTTGTATCGCCATATCGGTGTTCTTTAGCGTAAAAAAACGCACCACGTTTAAGCGCCTGCAGCAGCTTATGGCTGCCAAGCAGTGGGACGAGTTCGATCGCCTGCTCGACAGCAAGCTCACCAGCATGCTGTACCCGCGCTACAACCGCGACTACCTGCGCCTGAACTCCTATCTGCTGCGCGAGGACCACAAGCGCGCCGACAAGATGTTCGATTTGCTGCTGGGGCTCAACCTGCCCAAAATGCAGCGCGTCGACCTGGTGATCAAGGCTTTTAACTACTACGTTGGCCAGGAGGACCGCAAAAAGTCCAAGGAGCTGCTGCACGAAATCAAGGGCTTTGAGGGCGGTCAGGCCGAGGCAGTCGCACACGAATGCCAGCTGATGTACGACACGATGATCTTGAAGCGCCACAACGACATTCCCGAGCTGGAGCGCATGCTCAAGGAGGCCGGTGACGACAAGGTCAAGAGCTGCCGCCTGGAATACCTGCTGGCCCTGCAGTACAAGAACAAGGGCGACGAAGCCA
Organism: uncultured Collinsella sp.; assembly: GCA_900554585.1. Classification (GTDB taxonomy): domain Bacteria; phylum Actinomycetota; class Coriobacteriia; order Coriobacteriales; family Coriobacteriaceae; genus Collinsella. Next base: position 209 of record USHS01000252.1, on the reverse strand, counting down.
AGTTCCAGGAGTTCCTGGAGAAGTCGGGGCAACACTCGATGGCCGTCAACGCGTAACGGACGGCTTGTGCTAGACTTCTAGTCTCACGGGGGCGTGGCGGAATTGGCATACGCAGGAGACTTAAAATCTCTCGCCGCAAGGATTGTGGGTTCGAGTCCCACCGCCCCTACCATATGGCTGTCTCTTATACACATCTCCGAGCCCACGAG
>USHS01000251.1 GCA_900554585.1 uncultured Collinsella sp. | reverse complement strand
CTCCAAGACCCCATGCGGCCATCGTCGACCGCGACCGAAATAACCGCATGACCGCGCACTTTTCCGCCGGGGGAGCAGCCATAAGGACGCTGATCGACCTGCTGTGCCTCCTGAGCATCAACGAGCTATTTGAGGGCTATCTCGCCCTTGTTCCCGCGACGGCACCCAAGTCGGTAGCAAAGATCATCGAGACCTGCAGACGCCAGTTTGAGCGCCATCGCAATGGCAGCGAGATGAACGCCAGCATCGCGCAGTACTACGCGGCTCATTACAAAAATGACGGATGTGCCCCTATCGAGCATCAGCTGCGGCTCGCCTACACCACGCCCGTCGCAACGCTCCATCGCTTTGGAGCCCTTGGCGCTTGCGAGCCGCACGAACAGGCAGCCTGCCCCACAACCGAGCTCGATCTCAGGCTCGGACGAACCCTGTAGCCCGCCAGCCCCTCCGCGGGCAACAATCCTATTCCACAACACCACCAACAGAAAGGAGTCCTCATGGACACCAATCATTCCCCCATCATCAGCCCCCTCACCATGCGTGAATCCGCCCGAGGTATCACGCTCACCAGCATTTACGATGAGATGCTCGCCCGTCGCGAGCTCTCCGTCATGGGAAACATCGAAACCCCGATGGCCCACGACCTATGCCAGCAGATCCGCCTGCTCGATGCCACCGACCCCAGCCGTCCCATCACCATATTTGTCGCCAGCGCCGGCGGAAGCGTGCGATCGGGTCTTGCGATCTATGACGCCATGCGCCTCGCATCGTGCCCCATCCGCACCGTCTGCCTGGAATTCGCCGCGTCCATGGGCGCCGTGATCTTTATGGGCGGCGACGATCGCCGTATGGCGCCCCATGCAGAGCTCATGATTCACGACCCGCTGATCCCCCAGGGGGCAGGCGGCTCGGCACTTGCGCTGCAGGAAACCAGCCGGCGTCTCATGCAGACCCGCAAGACCCTCACGCAAATCCTCTCGGACCGCAGCGGCCTCACGCCCAAGCGCATCCAGTCCCTTACCGCAAAAGACACCTACCTTTCGGCCGAGCGCGCCGTCGAGCTCGGCTTTGCCCACGAAATCCTCTCGACCACCAAGGAGGTCGCCCATGTCTAACCTCGCCAGCCGCCTCGCCGCATCTGAGTCCGCATCGTCCACCATCCTCGCCAAGGATCGAACGCTTTCCTGCGACACCCGCCAAACGGGGCTCAACAACAACGCACTTGTGATCGGCCCCTCGGGAGCCGGCAAGACCCGAAACGTCCTCAAGCCTAACCTGCTGCAAATGAACGCAAGCTACATCGTGCTCGACACCAAAGGCACGCTCTGTCGCGAAGTGGGACCCGTGCTGGCAGCCCACGGTTACCGCGTACAATGTCTCAACCTCGCCGACCTCAACACCGTCCCGGCCCTTGCGCCCGGCATCGAGCGCTGCGGCTACAACCCCCTGAGGCACATTCGCCGCAAGGCGGACGGCAGGCCCAACCAGCAGGACATCCTCTCGGTGGCAAAGGCCATCTGCCCCATCGAGGACAACAACCAGCCTTTTTGGGATCATGCGGCGGCAAACCTGCTGTCGTGTCTTATCGCCTACGTCACCGAACAGCTACCCGCCGACGAGCAGACGATCAGCTCGGTCATCAAGCTGATCGAGCACCTGCAGGACGGTGCCACGGGTCGATTGTTTGACGACCTGATCACGACCGACCCCCAAAGCTATGCCCTCTCGCTATGGCGGCGCTACGCCATTACGCAAAATGCCGAGCGCATGCACGCGAGCATCGTCGGCATCCTTGCCGAAAAGGCCATGTGTCTGGGATTCGACGGCGCGGCACAGCTCTATCGTGAGTGCCATCAGGTAGACTTCGCTTCCATGGGACACACCCCCTGCGCCCTGTTTGTAACCGTAAGCGATATTGACCGCAATCTCGATCCGCTGACCGGCCTCTTTATTTCGCAGGCGTTTATGGGCCTCATTCGTGAGGCCGATAGGCAGCCCGACGGCAGCCTGCCCATGCCCGTGCGCTTTATGCTCGATGACTTCGCAAATCTGCAGATCCTCCAGATCGACAACGTGCTCTCGATTATCCGAAGCCGCAACATCTGGGCAACGCTGCTGCTGCAGTCGACCAACCAGCTCGATGCGCTCTATGGCGAGGCACGCGCTCGCTCCATCATGGGCAACTGCGACACGCATCTGGTGCTGGCATTCCAGGATCCAGAGAGTGCCCGGGTGTTTTCCGACCGCGCCGACGCGCTCCCCAGCACGCTCATGGCGACGCCGATCGATCGCTCGTGGCTCTTTGTACGCGGTCGCACTCCCGAACAGGTCGAGCGCTTTAGGCTCGAAGACCATCCGCTCTACGGGGAGCTGCCCGAGGCGCAGCGAGGCCATGCGGAGGCCGAGATCTAGGCGCAGGGTTCTCGCAGCGCGCGGCGCCCCGGCGATGTTCCACAAAGGCCGTGCGCCCCGGGACCACGGCAAAGCAAAGGGGCCCGCATCCG
>USHS01000250.1 GCA_900554585.1 uncultured Collinsella sp. | reverse complement strand
GGGAAGGCCCGCCTGATGAAAGGCATCCCGGGCCTGCGCCCAGTCCATCCGATAGACCGGACGGCGGAACAGGGCGCCCATGGTGGCCCGGACGGTCTTGGGGCTGAACCGGTCGGCGCAGCCCTCCAGAAGCACCACACTTGTCCCCAGAGCGTCAGCTGTCCGCAGGATGGTCCCCAGATTGCCGGGGTTCTGCAGGCCGTCCAGCAGCAGCGCGGCATTGGACGCATCGCGCGCGGCGCTCGTGCACGTGGTGCAGATGCACGCGGCCCCAAAGGCACGGGCCTCATCCACAAACATGTGACACGCAGCGAGCACACGCTCGACAGCCGCCTCGCAAAAGCGCCCCGTCGCATCCACGCCCTCGCCCAAGTCGGTGATCTCGGTATGCTTGGACGATTCCACGATCGCCCCGCCCTCGACCTGGGCCAACACCAGTCGCGACGACACCGTTCCCAGGTCGATCGCGGCTACCTTATAGCGTTTGCAATCTGCCATTGCGGGCTCCCCTCTGGGCGCTATTTGCCGTTGGACACGACCGTCTGGCCCTCGACACCGTTAAACCCAAACAGCATGTCGAGCGCCTGGATGTACCACGGCGCGTCCTTACCGACTTCTTCGATTTCCTTGGCAACTTCGCTGGCTTTCTTGGCGTTCGACGACTTCTTGCTCGAAGACGAATCCGAATCGTCGTCCAGGCCTTGCACTTCAATTCTCTTCTCGCCGGGCATCACCAGGCCCAAGTCCTCGGATGCCGCGTCCTTGATACCCTCCTCCGAGAGCAGCTTGTCGACGCTTTTTTGCAGCTCATCATTGTATTGCTGACGAATCTCGACCTGCTTGGCCAAGATATCGCTCGAGCGCTTTGCCACGTACAGATCGCGCACGGGGAAATACAGGCTCACGAGCACCAGGGCAACGACAATGCCGATGAATAGCCCTCGCTGAGGACCGTGGGTAAAGTCGTAAATTGCCTTGACCGCTGCGTTGTCGTTGGCGTAGTGCATAAAGTCCGAGCCGGAAAGACGACTTGAGGGACGGCGCGGCTTGTCGGACGCCTGGGTCGAAGGGCGCGACGCATGCTTGGAACGCGATGGGCGCACCGGACTATCCGAGGAACTATTTGGCTGAGCATTGGGATGCGAAGTCGCCGGCGAGCTATACCTGGAGCGATCAGCACCAGCATAACCAGACCCGCCAAGCTGTGCGGTACGCGCACGACGAGACGACGGCTCACGCGAACCGGCGGAATAGTACCTGTTGTCGTAAATCTGATCCATGTGCGCCTTGTGCGGTTGAGGTTTGTTTGCGCTAAGTCCTTTAGTTATAGCACGAGCGCGCGCAACGCCTTCGGCGGCCCTTGCTCGACATAAAAAAGGCGCTGAGCCGTATGGCCCAGCGCCCAATGGTGCTCAACGGTGCCCGGCGGGAACGAGGCGAATCCGAGTCAACCCCGCCCCCGCGAGCACCACTTGTTTAGCGAATGTTGTAGAACGCGGCCTTACCGGCGTAGCGCGCGCTGCCCTCGAGCTCGTCCTCGATGCGGATGAGCTGGTTGTACTTGGCAATACGGTCGCTGCGGCACGGGGCGCCCGACTTGATCTGGCCGGCGTTAACACCCACGACCAGGTCAGCGATGGTGGAGTCCTCGGTCTCGCCGGAACGGTGACTCACGATGCAAGCGTAGCCGGCCTCCTTGGCAGTCTCGATAGCCTCGAGCGACTCGGTGAGCGTACCAATCTGGTTGACCTTGACCAGGATCGCATTGGCGGCGCCCAGCTCGATGCCCTTCTTAAGGCGCTCGGTGTTGGTGACGAACAGGTCGTCGCCTACGAGCTGCACCTTGTTGCCAATGCGGCGGGTGAGCTCGACCCAGCCGTCCCAGTCCTCCTCTGCCATACCATCCTCGATGGAGATGATGGGATAGGTGTCGACAAGCTTCTCCCAGTAATCGACCATCTGAGCGCTCGTGTACTCTACGCCCTCGCCCTTGAGCTCGTACATACCGGTCTCGGCGTTGTAGAACTCGGTGGACGCCGGATCCATGGCGTACATGAAGTCGGCGCCGGGCTTAAAACCAGCCTTCTCCACGGCCTTGGTAATGTACTCGAACGGCTCGGCATTGGTTTTGAGGTTGGGCGCGAAACCGCCCTCGTCGCCCACGCCGCCGCCCAGGCCGGCCTCGTGCAGCACGCCCTTGAGGGTGTGGTAGACCTCGGCGCACCAGCGCAGGCCCTCGGCAAAGCTCGGAGCACCCACGGGCATGATCATGAACTCCTGGAAGTCAACGTTGTTGTCGGCATGCACGCCGCCGTTGAGAATGTTCATCATGGGCGTCGGCAGCACATGGGCGTTTGCACCGCCAACGTAGCGATACAGCGGCAGCTCGCTCGACTGGGCAGCGGCACGTGCGCAAGCGAGAGAAGCACCCAAAACGGCGTTCGCGCCCAGATTGCCCTTGTTCGGAGTACCGTCGACGTCAATCATTTCGACATCGATAGCGCGCTGGTCGCGAGCGTCCATGCC
>USHS01000249.1 GCA_900554585.1 uncultured Collinsella sp. | reverse complement strand
AGATCACCAGTTCGAATCTGGTACGGGCTACCACAAAATGAACGCCCGGGCCTCGCAAGAGACCCGGGTTTTGTGTATTGACCGTATATGCGGCGTCTGCCGTGTTTCGCTCAGATCGAGGAGTAGCCATGGATCTGCCCATCAGCTTGCAAGACATCACGTATGCCGAGAACTATCTGGCGCAGGGCGACCTGGCCACGGCGACGCCGCTGTTGGAGCGTCTGGTTGAGCTCGCCGAGGAGTATATCGATGCCGAGTGCAAGACGGAGGAGAACCGCCAGTACTTTAGCTTCGATAGCAAGTTTGAGCGTCTGGCCTACCGCCGCGTGGAAAAGGATCCGCGCGAGCTGGTGCAGGTCGAGGTGCCCTTTGATCGCCTGTATTCCGACATGGCGTATGCCTACATTCGCCAGCAGGATTATGTGAGTGCTCGCAACGCCTTGATGCAGGCCGTGCGCTGGGACCCCATGAACTGCAACTACCGCCTGGATCTGGCCGAGCTGTTCCGTGCGCTCGAGGACAAGCAGGAGTGGGCATCGCTTTCGTTTTCGGTGCTAGAGCGTGCGAGCGACGGCAAGTGTGCCGCCCGCGCCTACGCCAATCTAGGTCAGTACTTCTTGGAGCCCGAGACCGAGAACGTCTCGGCGGCCGTGGGTTGCGCGCGTCTGGCACTACGCTTGGCTCCTGGCGATGCGCATACGACACGCCTGCTCAACAAGATTCATACCACCTATCCGGATGCCGCCGATGAGAGCGACGACCATGTGATGGGCGAACTGGCCCTGCAAGGTGTGCCGACCTCGCCTTCGGCCGAGATTGCCATCTGCCTGATCATGTGTGCGACCGATGCTGCAAGCGACGGCGACAAGCAGGAGGCGACGCGCCTGACGGTCCGTGCCCGCGACCTGGTGGGCGAGGAGGCATGTGCGGCGATCATTAAGCTGGTGCGCGAGAGCGATGCCGAGCTCAACGCCGAGCGCAAGGCAAAGCGCGCAGGCGCCGACAAGGGAGCCGACGGCGTCAAGGAGGCCGGCGATGCCCAGTAAGCGCGAACGCAAGCTCATTTCCAAGAATCGTTCGGCGCATCACGAGTACTTTATCGACGAGACGTTCGAATGCGGCATTGAACTGAGCGGTACCGAGGTCAAGTCGATTCGCGAGCGCGCCTGTCAGATCACTGACACCTTTGCGCTGATTCGCGGCGGCGAGTGCTGGCTGGTGGGCCTGCACATTCACCCTTACAGCCACGGTGGCGTGTGGAACCGTGACCCCGATCGCCGTCGCCGTCTGCTGCTGCATCGCAAGGAGATTGATTTTCTTGACGGCAAACTGCGCAACCGCGGCTATGCGCTGGTGCCGTTGGAGCTCTACTTTAATACCGATGGTCGTGTAAAGCTGCTGCTGGGCCTGGGTCGCGGTAAGAAGCTCTACGACAAGCGCGAAGACATGGCCAAACGCGACGTCCAGCGCGAAATCGATCGCGCGCTCAAGGAACGCAACCGCTAGGCGCTCTGTATAAGTTGCGGTGGAATACGGACTGTTTTGCCTGTTTGAGGGGCTATTCAGTCCCTATTTCACCGCAACTGCGGGCGTCTCATCTCCCTTACTGTTCTGACACATATGTCTCAAAGGCGGCGTCCGTTATGGGCGTCGCCTTTTTTGTGGGTACATACATCCATGAGGATCAATGCCGGGTTAAAGGAGTGATCGATATGGACAAAACTGCGTTCTTTACGATGCCGAGCGGCCTGTATGTGGTGAGTGCTGCGGCAGACGGGCTGCGTGCCGGCTGCGTCATCAACACCGCGGTGCAGTTGACGTCCGCGCCGCCGCGCATCTCGGTTGCCGTGAACAAGGAAAATGTCACGTCTGGTGTTATCGCGTCTGCCAAGGCCTTTGCGCTGACCGTGATCGATCAGACGGCCGATATGCTCTACATTGGCAACTTTGGGTTCCGCACCAGCAGCGATTATGACAAGTTTGCCAAGTACGAGACGCGCGAGACGGCGCTTGGCATGCCCTATGTTCCCGAGCATGCGGCGGCCTTGTTTAGCTGCCGTTTGATCGACACTGTTGACGTGGGGACACATCTGCTCTTTATTGGCGAGGTCGAAGATGCCGAGCGTCTGAGCGGCGAGACTCCGTTGACCTATGACTACTACCACAAGGTGCTGAAGGGCAAGACGCCGCCCAAGGCGTCTTCGTACCAAGGGTAGAAATGCTGCAAAACTACTTGCATAATATTATTGAGAATATATACTAATAAGCAAGTACACCAGCAGTCACGTTCGAGAGGAGAACATCATGGCTGAGGAAAAGAAGACGTATAAGTTCGTTTGCGTCGTTTGTGGTTACGAGGTTGAGGTCGATACGCCCGAGCTGCCCGAGGATTACGTGTGCCCGGTGTGCGGCGTCGGTCCCGATCAGTTTGAGCTCGTCGAGGAGTAACTCGCAGGCACACGGCGAAAGCCGAACATAGCTCTGTCCAAGGACCCCGGTCGGATATCCCGGCCGGGGCCCTTTTGATCCCTTGGGGACGGAGGAAAACGGATCACCCGCCACACCGACGACACCGGG
>USHS01000248.1 GCA_900554585.1 uncultured Collinsella sp. | reverse complement strand
GCCTGGGAGACCTCCTGCGCGCAATCAACCCGTCATTAAAACAGAATAAAAGTTTGCGAGGCCCTGGCCGTTTGGCCAGGGCCTCATTTCTGTAAGGACGATTTTTTGGACTTGGAGGGTTGGCTCGAGCGGGTAGTGCAGAAAGACCGGCACCTCTCGCCCGCAGAGGAACGGCACGCCCACAAAGACCGGGTGCACGCCCGACCATGCGCCGCAGGTGAGCACCGCGTCGCCCTTTTCCTCTGCCTCGTTAAAGAGCGCAAAGTCAAAGCTATCCACATCGATCACGTCCACGCCGCCGTCGGCCAAAAGGTCGATACGCAGGCTGTCCATGGCGTCGTTGCCGTGGCGGAGCACGCGCAGGCGCATGCCCTCCAGGTCGGCAACCGTGATGCGCGTCTTACGCGCCAGCGGGCTCATGCGCGGCACGTCGATATAAAACGGCACGTTGACAATGCGGAGCTTTTGGCAGGCATCGCCCCAGCGTGGGGTCGAAAAACTCGACTGCACCACATCGACCTCGCGGCCCAAGCTGCGCATAACGGTCTCGCGCGCGTCGTAGAGGTCGCTTACCGGCACGATCTCAAATCGCAGCGACGGTTCCAAATCGTGGATGCCCGACCACATCGACAGCGTTTGGCGCCCCGGGCACATCATCGACACGCCCAGGCGCACGGCGCCGCCATCGCCCGCCGCGCGTCGGGCACGGCGCAACGCGTCCTCGGACTGCCGCATGATCGAGCGCGCATCGTCCACCAGCAGAGCACCCGCCGGCGTCACCTTGACGCCCGAGTGCGAGCGTTCGAACAGCGTGATGCCGAACTCGGCCTCGAAGCCCGACACCTGCTTGACGAGCGCCGGAGTCGACACACGCATTTTTGCCGCCGCGCGCGAGAAGCTCCCCAGCTCCGCCGCGGTCGAAATGGCCTCGAGTCGTCGATCGTACACGTCAATCTCCCGTTTTCGCGCTTGCGGCCACGTAGTGCCACAGGGGGTTGTTTTTGCAGGTCATACGCCCAATGTAGAGCAAATATCATCAAACGGTATAAACCTATGGTTCATGCCATTCTAACAAATATGCAATTCACCTGCGTAAATAATGAGCCTACGATAACCGACGAAAACCACGTGGGCCGATTAATGGGAACGGCTCACAGGGAGGCACAAGAAGGGAAGTTCCTATGAGCAACTGGCTTAAGCTCGAGGGCGATGTCTGCGCCGTGACCGGCGCACTCGGCGGCATGGGCGTCGAGATTTGCCGCGAGTTCGCCCGCAACGGCGCCAACGTCGTCCTGCTCGACCTGGACGAGGAGAAGGTCAAGGCCGCAGCCGCCGACCTCGCCGCAGAGTTTGGCATCCACGCCGAGGGCTACAAGATGAACGCCACCGACGAGGCCGAGGTTCAGGCCGCTGTTGACGCCACCATCGCCGACTTCGGCCGCGTCGATGTCCTCGTCAACACCGCCGGCATCCTGCGCTTCGCAGCCATGGAAGACCTGCCCCTCTCCGACTGGAACGAGGTCATCAACGTCAACCTTACCGGCTACTTCATCACCTCGCAGCGCTTTGGTCGCGAGATGATCAAGGCCGGCCAGGGCCGCTTGGTGCACATCTCGACCGTTGCCAGCCACTCCCCCGAGACGTTCTCGGGCGTGTACAGCTCCACCAAGGCCGGCGTCAACATGATGTCCAAGATGCTCGCCGCCGAGTGGGGCCCCTACGGCGTGCGCTCCAACTGCGTCGAGCCCTGCTTTGTCAAGACCCCCATGTCGGCGAGCTTTTACGCCGACCCCGAGGTCGAGAAAAGCCGCAGCCGCCTCATCGCCACGCGCCGCATCGGCGAGGTCAGCGATATCGCCAACGCCGTCATGTTCCTGGCATCCAAGCGCTCGGACTTTACCACTGGCGACGCTATCAAGGTCGACGGCGGCTTCTCCAATATGATGGGCGACCTCACCGCCAAGCCCGGCGGCCGCCGAGCCTTTGCCGACAACTACCTCAAGAACAAGGGTGTCGAGCTTTGGTCCGACGAGTCCGGCGTCGCAAAGCCGACTGACCAGTAAACCAGCCCGACAGGGAGGTCTCGCGGACGCGCCCGCCCCTCCCCCGTATCGATTAGAAAGAGTCCAATGGCTTCCACCAACTCCAGCAAGGGTCGCGCCGTCGTGCTTTCCGCCGCGTGCGTCACCATGTTCTTTATTAGCTCCATCGCTCTGTATTCCGTTGTGAGCAAGAACCTGCTCGCCGTCTACCCCGAGTGGTCCAGCGCTCTTACCTGGGCTTTCCCGGTCTTTCAGACCATCATGGCCGTGACAGGCATCTTCGCCGGCCGCATCTCCGATAAGATCGGCCCGCGCAACGTCGTGATCGCCGCCGCCGTGTGTTACGGCCTGGGCTGGTTCATGTCCGGCACCGTCACCGAGCCGTGGCAGTTCTACCTGTGGTTCTCGCTCGTCGCCGCCATCGGCAACGGTCTGGGCTACAACCCGGCGCTCACCACCGGCCAAAAGTGGTTCATCGACAAGAAGGGCCTCGCCTCCGGCATCACCCTGGCCGCTTCGACCGCCGGCCCCGCCGTG
>USHS01000247.1 GCA_900554585.1 uncultured Collinsella sp. | reverse complement strand
AATCGATAAAGGGCATATCGTCGGGGTTGGTGGGCGACCATTTGAGCACATCGACGCCTCGACATTGCAGCAAAGGATTGATATAGCGCTTTTGAAGGCGTCCCGCGGGATCGCCGAGCATCGACGGCTGAAAGATATGCAACATTTGAATGGCTGGTGCCGAATTGGGGGATTGCAGCGTGCTGTGCAAAACGCCGCCGTTGATAAAGCCGGCGGACCCTTCCCCAAAGCGTACGTGCTCATGAGCCGCGCGCGTTCGATAGTCAATCGCTCCCTGCTCCATGTAGAAAAGCTCAACTTCGGAATGCCAGTGCCAGGGGACGGAATTGTCCGGATAGCGAGCGAATTCTGCGCGTTCGGCAATATAGGGCCAGTCTTCGGCGGTCTCGGGAAACGCTTCCTCGCGTCCTCCGCGGTGCAATTCTATGTGATCCATGTTTCGCATGGCATCAGTATAAAGCGCGATGGGCTTAGATTGCTCTTGCCTGTTCGGGGAACGCCTTGTCTAGGGATGCTTGGAGCTTTTCGAACGATGCTCGCAAGTTGTGGCTCTGGTTGGTTGAGCGTTTGGCTTTTGTGGTGGGGGAGTCGAGGAGGCCGTTTCTCTGTGTCGGGGGGAAGGAGAAAAGGTCTGCATGTTTTAGGGATGGCTGCTGTGCTGCGTCATTGGAAGAATGCATGCTTATGCGGCCTCCTCGATATCCACCAAAAGGTTGCGCACGGGGTGTGCTGCTAGGTCCCGTGCGTTGGCAGTATTATGCCGCGCCCGTTGCAAAGAAGCGCTAAAGAAAGGCTTAATGAGGTTTGCAATTACGATGAAACCGCAGGTCATAGCTATCGAGTAACACTCTTGTAAGGTTTTGAGCTTAAGGGCTTTCTAAGGTTTGTGACGCGGATGTGGCTCGTCTGTGCGGGACCTGTGAATGACTCGTTTTAGCGCTGCGGGGTCGCGGCGCGAACTTGCTCGATGACCTTTTCCATCGTGGCGTCGATGCGGTCCTTTTTGAGTTCGCATTCCCAGATGGTTATGGGGGTCCAACCCATCTCGGTGAGCGCTGCCACGGCGGCACGGTCGCGCTCAACGTTGCGGCGGAACTTTGCTTCCCAAAACTCAACATTGCGCTTGGGCTGGCTGGGGTTGCACTTGGGGCAACGGTGCCAAAAGCAGCCGTTGACGAAGATGGCAATCTTGCGCCCAGGAAAGGCGATGTCGGGCTTGCCGGGAACCTTCCATTCCAGGCGATAGCCGGTAAGGCCTGCGGCGCGCAGGCGCTGGCGCACGAGTAGTTCGGGCTTGGTGTTCGCGCGCTTGTTGCCCTTCATGGACTTTTTTATAGCGGCGCGACGGCGCACGAGCTCACGCTCGTCGGCAGAAAGGTCCGAGGTATCGATGCCGTCCAGCAGGCCGGGCTTGGGACGCTTTTTGCTGCGGCGCTTAGGTGCGCGCTTGGGCTTGGTGGCGGGCTCGTCGGTCGCGGTGGCCTCGGCGTCGTTGGCAGCGCCGTTGGCCTTAAGCCGATCTTCCTTTAACTCAATCAGAGCATCAATGAGCCCCTTGTCGGCGGGCATCCACTCTACTGTTGCCAGTGAGGTGCGTGGAATCCAGCGGATGTCGAGCTGATGGTCGTACTTCTGCGGCTCGCCGGACTCTTTGGCCAGCGAGCAGTAGTAGCACTCCATGGAGAGATGAAAATCGGGGTAGTCGTACTCAACGGTATAGAAATCGCGCAGGTTGGTGACCTTCACCTGTAGCTCTTCCATCAGCTCGCGGCGCACGGCATCCTCGGGCGTTTCGCCCCGCATGAGCTTGCCGCCGGGGAACTCCCAAAGTCCCTGCATGTCGCCGTAGCCGCGCTGCACGGCCAGCAGCTCGTCGGATCCTTCCTTGCGAATGATCCCAGCGGCAACATGAACAGTCTTCAACAGGAGTCCTCTCTCAACATCAACACGCGGCAGGGTGGCTACCCGTACCTTACACAACGGTAAGGCAAGCGTAAGCCATATCGATGGTATCCGACTCGTCTTCTTGCGACTATAGATGCCGTAGACTAATCGCAAGAAAGGACTCGGTATGCAAACCACGCAAATGGCGACCCCGGTACTGGAGGTCGCGCATCTCGAAAAAGTATACGGAGCGCTGGGCAACGTGACCCGCGCGCTCAACGATGTCAACTTTACGGTCAACCGCGGCGAATTCGTGGGCATCATGGGCGCCTCGGGCTCGGGCAAGTCGACGTTGCTCAACTGCGTCTCGACCATCGATAGCGCCACGAGCGGCACCATCCGCATCAACGGCCAGGACGTGACGCGCATGAAGCAGGCCAAGCTCTCGCAGTTCCGCCGCGAGGAGCTCGGCTTTATCTTCCAGGATTCCAACCTCCTCGATACGCTTACGGCACGCGAGAACATCGCCCTGCCGCTCACTATCGCCCGTATGAACTCAGCCGAAATCTCGACCCGTGTGCAGGACGTGGCCGCGCGCCTGTCCATTAGCCAGGTGCTCGACAAGTACCCCTACCAGATGTCCGGTGGCCAGCAGCAGCGCGTTGCCGCAGCTCGCGCGCTCGTCACCGACCCCACC
>USHS01000246.1 GCA_900554585.1 uncultured Collinsella sp. | reverse complement strand
GAACCGCCGACCTGCATGACCAACAGCACGACAGCGAGCGCCTTGCCGATATCGCCAAACGAAACCGTAAGCGTGTAGACGATATTGGAGAACACGAGACTCGCGACCCAGCCCGCTAGCACAAACTGCAGCGGGTTGTCGCACTGAATGCCAAAGAACAGAATGTCGCCCGCGCACACGAGCGTTGCCTGCAGCAGAGCCAAACCGCCAAAGAACAGGTAACGACCCAGATAGATCTCGTGCAGGCGCACGGGGATGAGCTCGTTGATAAGCTCATCGTCAACCGAGACCTTCATCATGGCCGCCAGTACGATCGAGCCGACCCAGAGCGACAGAATCGTGTAGAACGGCGCCATGGCCGAACCGTAGTTGCGGATCGGATAGACCGGCTTACGGTCGAGTGCGACAGGGCCGGAAAGCGACACGGCCAGACCCTCGGGATCATTGCCGATCATCGTCTTGATCGTAGCGAGGTCATCCGACATCAAGGCGCCGTCGAGCTCGTCCTTGAAAGCGCTGATCTTGTCCGACGCCTCACCCAGCTGATCGGAAGCCTTGTTGACCAGCTTTGCAGCCTTGGAGAGGCCCTTTGCCAGCGAACCGGATGCGTCGGTCAGGCCGGCAACAGCACTATCCAGGTCGCCCGAGATACCGTTGAGCGAATCCAAAACGCCCGAAATAGTCTTCTTGAGCTCCTTGGCCTTAACCGAGAACGTAGAGTCGTAGTCAATCTTGGCACCCGAGATACCAGCCTTGGCATCCGCGATTGCCTGATCGACCTCGGCACGCGACTTGTTAACCTCTGCCATGCTATCGGAGAGAGACTTCGCGGTGGCCGCCAGATCCTTGGCATTGTTGCGGTACTCAACGGCGATTCTGCCCAGCGACGTCGCGGCAGACTTGAGACCGTCCTTCAAATTCTCATCGCTCACCTGGTCGGCAAGGCTGCGGAGCTGATCGGCCATCGCATCGATATCCTTGGCGCGCGCATTGAGGGCCGCAGCGGCATCGTTGAGTTGGGACACCGTAAGGTCGACATGCTGGTTCGCGGCATCGAACGCCTTCGCGAGCTCGGCAGACACATTGTCGAACGAACCCGCACTTCCATCGATCGCGGCATCGATGGCATCGTTTGCCGTCTTAAGCGCTTCTTTGGAATCATCGATGCCGCTCTTGGCATGCTCCATCAGCTGCTTGGTCGACTCATCGACCGTACCCGTCTGCTGGAGCATACCGCTCGCCGACGTCAACGAATCGGACGTGGAGCCCAAAATGCCCGCAAGCGACGTTGCGCTGGCCTGAACGTCCTGCAGGTCCTGGACCGAATCGCCGAGCGTCGAGGACAGGTTGGCGATAAAGTTGCTGACTTGGTCGGTGCTCATGTAATCGAGCAGGCTGGACACCGTCTTAAGACCGATGCTCGTAATGGTCTCGGTAAAAGATTCGTTAACCTGGTTCTGAACGGCGCTCGAACCCTTCTCGGTCACGATCTGCGCGATGGCGTTGGCCTTCTGGTTCTCGTAAAACTCGATATCGGCGTGTTTCACGTCGGTCGAGAAAAGCGTCATCATGTCGGCGCTAAACGTTTTGGGGATAACGACGGCAGCATAGTACGCGCCCGACTTAACGCCCTCGATAGCCTTTTCGCGATCGTTAAGCACAACCCAATCGAAGCTCTCGTTGCCGCGTAGGGTGGCGGTCACGTTTTCGCCCACGTTAACCTCGACGGGGATCAGATCGCTCTCGTAACCCTCATCGGTGTTGACCACGGCGATCTTAAGATTGCCGGTGTTGCCGTACGGATCCCAGCTGCCGGCGATGTTAAACCACGCGTACAGACACGGCACGATAATGAGGCCCATCACGACAACCAAGCCGATTACGGAGCGAGACACGTTTTGGACATCGCGCTTAAACAGATGCAGGATGTTCTTCATTTATGCCTCACCTCCTTTGGAGTGCTTGCCAAGCGGGGTGGTATCACCATCATTTGTGGCTGTGCTGTCGCTGCCCTGAGATTTATGGTGCGAGCCTATATGCGGCAAGCGGCCCGTGGACTGATCGCCGCCCTTGGCACCACGCTCGCTGG
Organism: uncultured Collinsella sp.; assembly: GCA_900554585.1. Classification (GTDB taxonomy): domain Bacteria; phylum Actinomycetota; class Coriobacteriia; order Coriobacteriales; family Coriobacteriaceae; genus Collinsella. The sequence goes on along the minus strand of USHS01000246.1, from coordinate 503 downwards.
CGTTGAGGCCAAACATGCGGCGGGCGGCAGGAATGGCGGCCGTGTGCTCGCGCATCTCGCGACGCAGGTCCTCATCGGAAAGCGCCGAGATGCGCATCTGGGTATTGAGGCTCGCGCGGATATATTCGATATTGATAAGCCAGCCGCAGATGGCAATAACCGAGATGATCCAAATGACAAGCAGGATGATCTTGCCGTTATTGTCGATATCGAGAACCGTCGACAGGACAAAGAGCAGGACCTGAACGCCCACCACGGCGGCAAAACCGCCCTTGATGTAGTACGGGTAGCGATGTTCAAAGGCGACCGCATGATCGAGCAGTTCGCGACGGTACGAATCGGAATCGAGCACAACGCGCATGGCCGTTCGCAAGGAGTAGCGCTCGCGCGGCAGGTCGTTAGACTCGCAAATCATCATACCGGTCGTGGAAAGCTGTTTATCAAAGAGCAGGTTCTGTCTCTTATACACATCTCCGAGCCCACGAGACTCCTGAGCATCTCGT
>USHS01000245.1 GCA_900554585.1 uncultured Collinsella sp. | reverse complement strand
ACGAGATGCTCAGGAGTCTCGTGGGCTCGGAGATGTGTATAAGAGACAGGTCCAGGTTATCGTGCTCCCCCGCTGCACGCAGGTCGGCATAGAGCACCAAGGACACGATGAACTTCTGGCCCAGCGCGTTCTCTTCGGGATACACGCCGTGGTTGGCAAAGACCTCGAGACCGTCGATAGTAATGCGATCGGCATGGCGCAGATCGTCATAGCTCACGTGGGACACCGCCGTTGCGGTGGATATTTCGCCCCTTCCACGGCGTGCGAGCTCGGCACCTTCAGTCTTGGTTGCATTCTCGGGCAGTTTTTTGTTACTCATCGCGATCGTCTCCCTCGTTTAGAACCCCGACCGCGCAAACTAACTACACGCGAATCGACAGGTTCTTTTTATCATCGCTCCAGTTGCAAGCATTGCGCGCGGGGCATGCAAAGCAGGCGCGCGACGCTTTGTCGGCTGCATAGAGCAGACGCTCAAGCGGCTGGCTGTTCACGCGCAGCTTTCGATGGCCCAGAATGGCCGTCTTAATGGCTGCGGCATCTGCCGGCTCAAACGCCACGTCATCGGGCATGCCGCCGAGAATCGCATCAGCGACGCGTTCGCTTGCAACATCATGGGATATACCCGATTCATACTGTTCATCTTTGCCGATATCGTGAAGAAGTGCCGTGGCGTAGATGACCTCGCGGTCAAATTCGAGCTGTTCCTCGAGATTCTTAATCCACATAATGCGCGCGACATCCAGCAGATGGTCAATACCGTGGCGGCAAAAGATGCGCCCCGATTCCAACTGTGCAATGTTGCCCAGGTGCCGCCGGAACAGCCCGTTGGCACAAATGTAATCAATGCGAGGCATGGCGCCAAAGGGAGTCAGGCCCGAAGCCATAAAGCCGCGACGCGGCGTCCCCTCATCGGTCTTCGATGTAAAGTCGTTGACGACCCTCATGCTAACGGCCCAGCATCCTAAAGAACCGCTCCTCGAGCGTGGGATCGGTCTCAAAGACGCCGCGGCGAGCGAGCGTCACGGTCTTGGTACCGGGCTTTTGCACGCCGCGCATGGTCATGCACATATGCTCGGCTTCCATCAGTACGATTGCTCCTTGGGGAGCAAGATATTCCATGAGGGCATCGGCAACCTGTGCACACAGCTGCTCCTGCAGCTGCAGTCGACGGGCATAGACCTCAACCGTGCGGGCAAGCTTAGACAAACCCGCCACGCGACCGTTAGGGATATAGCCGATCGCAGCCTTGCCATAAAACGGCAGCAGATGGTGCTCGCACAGCGAGTAAAACGTGATGTCGCGCTCGATAACCAAATCGTTCGAAGCGACGGCAAAGGTTTTGGACAGGTGCTCCTCGGCGCTCTGATCCATGCCGCCGGCAATCTCACCATACATACGGGCGACGCGTGCCGGCGTCTCCAGCAGGCCCTCACGAGTTGGGTCCTCGCCTATGCCCTCAAGCAACAGCTTTATGGCGGTCTCAACTTTTTCCTGATCGACCATCTGGACCTCACTCTTCCGATTTTGCGTTCGCGCTATGGTACCACGCCCCCCGGCATCGGCCACAAGCTACATAGTATGGGTCGAATAGACCGGATCGTCTCGCCAAAGCTCCACAGCATCGCAAAGTGCAACGCCCTCACGCGCAGCACGAGCGCGCGTGGCGTTCATGTCGATCACACGCTGATTACTCGACCCCCTAAAGCGCAACGAGATATCGTACAGATCTTGAACGAACGGACCGTCCACCAGCATGTCGAGGCAGGCAAGGATACGATCCGTTACCTCGGTATGGTGACAACCGCCCGGCATAAGTTCCTCGAGCACGTCGCCAGTAAAGCACCAAATGGTCTTCCCCGACTCCACAGAATAGGCCGCACGCACGCGTTCGATGAAGTCAACGAGACCCGCTTGATTCTCGGGCTCCATAGGCTCGCCACCCAGAATCGTCAGGCCATCAATAAAGGAATGGTCAAGACTCTCGATAATCTTGTCCTCGACGGCACAATCGAACGGCTCACCCGCGGCAAAGTCCCACGCGACGGAGTTAAAGCAATTCTTGCACCCACGACGGCACCCACTCACAAACAGAGAAGTACGAACACCTTCCCCATCAGCAATGTCGAAATACTTAATGTTCGCGTAGTTCATAAGTAACTCTCCCGGGAGGCCGGGACATATCATCCCGTCCTCAAACATTCTCGGCCTGCGGCCTTCGAAACTGCGGGCGGGACGATATGTCCCGGCCTCATGCAAAGGGTAACTCAATGAACGAAGCGAACATCGAGTATAGGGTTCGAGGTCTAATAAAAACTTTGTTGCAGCTCAACCGTCATCGCAAGTAAATCGCAGCTGCAGCTCGAATTATTTCCGCTAAGAACTTCGAGAAGTGAGCAGACCGCATGCTGCATCTCAACTACGTCAACTTGGCTGCCCCGTAGCGAGGCCCCGGACCTCTGCTCGATATGAGTTCCGCACGAACAGGAGGCGCCAGTGGCGCCTCCGTCGTGAGCCAGGACTGTCCGAAATAGCGAGTAAAGGTCCGGGGCCTCGCTACGGGGCAGCTTGGGATGGTTATTAGAGATGCAGCACGCGGTCGCGGATCTCCTC
>USHS01000244.1 GCA_900554585.1 uncultured Collinsella sp. | reverse complement strand
ATTTTGCCAACTACGCCGACTGCAAGACAGTGAAGAATCCGACAGACATAGTTACGTCCGCAACCCAACAGCATAGACTTTCGGTGAATACAATCGAGAAACGATTAAAAGCGTGTGAATGTGAATTGTGCGGAACAACGGACAGTCCCTGCTTTGAGATTCACCATGTGAACAAACTCAAAAATCTGAAAGGGAAACTGCCTTGGGAAGTTGCTATGATTGCAAAGCGGCGCAAAACTTTAGTGGTGTGCCATAATTGCCATGTCATGATTCACCACCAGTGAGTATCTGATTGAACAAGCAAAGACGGAGCCGTGTACAGCGAGAGTTGTAAGCACGGTTCTGAGGGGGGTCTGAGCAGACCTGCCGCCGCAATGCGGTAAGGCGGCTCTTTCCTACCCTACAACTTCCTTGTGAGCCTGCTTTACGCACAGGCGTTCCAAGCCCTCTATTACAGCGCAGACCAAATTCATCACGGCCCGCTGCCGCGCCACGTTCGCTTTGTGCTGGATGAGTTTGCCGCCATGCCGCTTCCGGGCTTTACCCGTGAGCTTGCAACGATGCGTTCGCGTTCCATCTCGGCAAGCGTTATCATTCAGAATATGGCGCAGATCAAAGAATTGTATAAGGATAGCTGGGAGACAATTCCAGGCAACTGTGATACCATTTTGTATCTTGGCGGCAACGAATCGTCAACACACAAATACGTTTCAGAGATGCTCGGCAAAGCCACGATTGATACCAAAACGCACGGGCAGACGAAGGGCAAATCCGGTTCTTACTCGACCAATTTCCAGATGTCCGGACGCGAGCTGCTGACCCCTGACGAGGTACGAAAGCTGGACAATCGTTATGCGCTGCTGTTCATTCGCGGCGCAAGTCCGGTCATGGATGAAAAGTATGATCTCATGCACCATCCAGCGATCTCACACAGTTCCCTCGGCGGTGCAGCGCCTTACATCCATCACGGAAGCAAATCGTCCATTTACACTGGTCGTCCGCTGTTTCGTGTGGGCAGCACAGAAAATTTGAATCCATTGAAGGAGGAATTTCATTGAAGAAACCTTTTGAATCCAAAGCCAAACGGCTCTACTCGATCTTCGCCAGCGTGTTTTTCATGCTGGCGGTTTTTGTTGTCCCGGCGTTTGCGGCGGATGGTGATCCGCTGGCGGTCGTGAATAACCTGAGCGATTTCATCTTTTCCCTGATCCGCGCGGTCGGCTTGATCCTGCTCGGCTTTGGCATTTTGCAGGTTGGCCTGTCTCTCAAGTCGCACGATCCGTCGCAGCGCGCAAACGGCATCCTGACCGTCGCGGGCGGCATCGTCATTACATTCACCAAGGAGATCCTGACGCTGATCACCGGCTGATAAAAATATGGGGAGAGCGAAAAAGCTCTCCCCGATACAACTGGAGGTGATACCATCTCAAGTGGAAACTGGATCATAGATAACCTCAATTCCTCGCTGGAAACGTGGAACAGCAAACTGTCTGAGATCTGGACGCTGTTGACCACCAGCCCGGAGAACTTCAAGGGCGGCGGGATGTTCGGCTAAGCCAGGCTGTGCAGACCACGTCCTTCGACGATGACGTAATGGACGAACATCGGGCCGTGAACGCCCTCGACACGCACGAGCTCGATATCGGCCGTCGCCGACGGTCCGATGATGAAGCAGATCTGTGAGGGAAGGTTATCGCCTGCGGGCGCGCCCTCCTCGTCGAGCTCGGCAAGCCAATCACCCATGGTCGCCTTCACGTCGGCCGCATTGACGATCGCGATGTGGACGAGCGGCAGCAGGCTGATGGCACGCCCGCAGCTCTCGTCGCATAGCTGGACGATGGTACCGGTCTCGGCGATGCCGCCCTTGGCGAACGTGATGCCGTAGCGCGCCGCGTTGCATGCGTCGACCATGGCGTCGCGCCCCGCGGACGCATCCCAACGCGTGGCGGAGGTCACCTTCTTGCACTTCTCGAGCGCCTGGGGCACCTCGAGCCTCTCGATGCGGTGGTCGTCGGCGAACACGACCGAACCAGGCTCGCCATCGGCCTTGATGATGTCCTTGATGACCTTGGCGACCTCGGCGGACTTGCAACGGTGCACGCCCACGCGAATCTTCTCGGACTCGTCGGCGAACATGTCCACGAGGCGCGCGTGCGAAAGCCCGTCGGTACGACGCGCAGGCGGGTTCTTCGCGTATTCGAGGGGCTCGACGTGCTGCGGGACATCCTCATGCCCCAGTTGCCTTGAGATAGGAGCCAAAAAGCTCTCGAGTGTCGCACGCTCCATCATGCACCGCCCTTCTGGTCCTTGTCCTCGCGCGCCTGCGCACGCTCCTCGGCACGGGCCGCGTTATGCTCGGCTAGCCAGGTGCGGAAGCGATACGGTGCGATGACGTCGAAGTCACGCGACGAGGTCCAGCTACCGAGCACTGGTATCCAGGCGCTGCGCTCGTCAAGTGACGATCCGCCGCGCGTAAGAATGTTCATGACGGGACGGCCTAGGCGCATGAGCGCCATGTACAACGGACTGCTCGACCACATGGCCTGCATGGCCTTGAAGATAGGGACCTCGACCTTGTTGTTCTTTCCCTCGTCGACGATCTCTATGCGATGGTCGCG
>USHS01000243.1 GCA_900554585.1 uncultured Collinsella sp. | reverse complement strand
CCCCCTCGGTGATCCGTTTTCCTCCGTCCCCAAGGGATCATTCCCAAGGGATCATTTGGCGGTGCCGTTAAGCGGAAGGGGTGTTATCGGCGGCCTCCTTTTGGGCATACAATGGCTATTGGTTTGCTGCGGTGAAGGCCTGTCCGCTCCGCAGCTTTTTTCTACGGTTAAAGGAGTATGTATGTCCGTTGAGGTCATGAGATCTGTGATCGAGGCCGCCGAGGGTCGTGTGCCCGTTGACACGCTGTTTGCCAACGCACAGATTGTCGATGTGTACGGCCAGCGCGTGGCGCCCGGTAGCGTTGCCGTCAAGGATGGCGTGATCGTCGGTGTGCTCTACGACGGTCGCGACGATGCCGCCGGTACGTATGAGGCTGCCGAGGTCATCGATTGCCAGGGCCGCTATCTTGCCCCCGGTTTTATTGACGGACACTTGCATATCGAGTCTTCGAACATCCGCCCTGCCGAGTATGCGCGCATGGCGGCGACGCGCGGTACCACCACCGCTATTGCCGACAGCCACGAGATTGCCGACGTGGCGGGGCTCGATGGCCTGCGCTTTATGATCGAGGACGGTCGTCGCGCTCCTATTTCCATCAAGTACATGATGCCCTCGTGCGTGCCCGCGCTGCCCGACGAGCAGGCCGGTGCCGTCATCACCGCTGCTGATATGCAGGCGTTTTTTGCCGAGCATCCGGGCGATGTCTTTGGCCTGGGCGAGATGATGAACCTGCCGGGCGTCTTTATGGCCGATCCCGAGACCTGCGCTCGAATCGACGCTGCCAACCAGACGCCGTCCAAACGGGTGGACGGTCACGCCCCGCTCGTTGCCGGCAAGGAACTCAACGCCTATGCCGCGGCTGGCATTATCGCTGACCATGAGTCGACGATTCCCGAGGAGGCACTCGACAAGCTGTCCCGCGGCATGTACGTGATGCTGCGCGAAGGTACGTGCAGCCATGACCTGGCCAACCTGTCGCCGATGCTGCTGGAGAATCCTGCCCGTGCCCGCCGTTGCTGCTTTGCGACCGACGACCGCGCTCCTTCCGATGCGCTTGCGACCGGCATGATCGACAACGCCTGCCGCGTGGCTATCGAGGCGGGCATCGACCCGGTGGTCGCTATCTCCATGGCGTCCCTTTCCACGGCTGAGGCATTTGGCCTGGACCACGGCTGCCGCGACCCGCACGAGCTCCGCGGCGCCATCGCCCCGGGCAAGCGTGCCGACCTGCTGGTGCTCAATGACCTGACGTTTGCCACGGCTCCGCATCGCGTATATGCCGCCGGTGCTCTGGTGGCGCAGGACGGTACCTTTGTGGGCGAGATTGCACCCGAGATGGCCGAGGTTGCGGCCCTTGCCGATGAGCTGCGCGCCTCCGTTAAGCTGCCGAAGCTTTCGCTCGACGTGTTCGACTATGCCTTTAAGCCGGGCGAGGCCGTGATCGACGTGGTGCCGGGTAAGGCCATCACGGGTATGGTTCGCCCCGAGAGCGCCGAGGGCCTGCGCCGCATTATGCTGATCGAGCGCCACGGCCGCGGTGTGTCGCTGCAGGCCGAGGGCGCCGACGGTGATGGCCCTGCGGGCCTGGGTCTTGTCGGCAAGCACATCGGTCGCGGCTGGGTGCGCGGCTTCACCATCACCGGTGGCGCCATTGCCTCCACAATCGGCCACGACTCGCACAACGTATGCGTGGTGGGCGACAATGCCGCCGATATGATGGCTGCTGTTGAGGCTGTGGGCCAGGGTGGTCACGTGCTGGTGCGCAACGGCGAGGTCGTGGCGCGCATTCCGCTGGCGCTCGGCGGTCTGATGAGCGAAGGCACGGCCGAGGACGTTGCCGCGCAGCACGACGACTTTATGGTCAAGGCACGCGCTATGGGTATTGAGCCGCCGCTCGACCCCATCATGGGCATCATCTTCCTGCCCCTGCCGGTTATCCCGACGCTCCGCATCCGCCCCGAGGGCATGTTCGACGTCACGACCTTCACCTACGCCGACTAGTCATCGGGGACGTTCTTAAACGGCTAGTCGCCTGCGACACTCTTTGACGTGTTGCCTGGCGCTGCGAATGTGGGACCCCTGGCGCGCGTGAGCTATTTGCCAGGTCCTTGTAACGTTTGCGCCCGCGGAGTCTTACCTGAGCTCCCTTTGGGTACGTTGGAATTGGATACACGTTCGATTCCAACAAGCCCGAAGGGAGCTTTTCTATGTTTAAACTGATTGCATCCGATATGGACGGCACGTTGCTTGACGAAAACAGCCAGGTGCCTCCCGAGACCTACGAACTGATTCTGGCGCTACACGAGCATGGCGTGCATTTCGCCGCATCGTCAGGTCGTCGCTACGATCGCCTGTGCGAGTTCTTTGCGCCCGTTCGCGACAAGATGGACTTTGTCGCCGCTAACGGTGCCCAGGTCTACGCCGACGGCAAAATGGTAGACCGTGAGGTGTATTCGCACCTGGCGATTCGAAGGCTCGCCCAGGCTGTCGCGACGTTTCCCAATCTGCATCTTGCGCTTTTTGACCGAACCAAGTCCTTCCTGCTCGATGACGAGTGCAAGTTCGTGCGTGAGGTCGATAAGGACCTTCCCCTGTCTCTTATACACATCTCCGAGCCCACGAGACTCCTGAGCATCTCGTAT
>USHS01000242.1 GCA_900554585.1 uncultured Collinsella sp. | reverse complement strand
CTTGTCTCATATCCAGCCCATAGCAGACCGTCTACTTCTTAATGCCGCGTCCCAGACGCTTGGCGACCGACGCCACGGCGTCCTCGCTGGCCGGTCCGCAGCTCACGCAGCCGTCATGGGCACGCATCTGGCCGGTGACCTCGTCCATCGCGAGCGGCGCCACCTTCTCGAGCTTAAAGCCCTTGCCGGCGCGCATGTTCTCCTTGGCCACGCTGATCATGAGCTTAATGCGGTTGAGCTGGTTGACCTCGGACGCACCGGGGTCGTAGTCCACCGCGACGATATTGCTCTCGGGGTGCTGACGGCGCAGCTCCTTGATCACGGCCTTGCCCACCACGTGATTGGGCAGGCACGCGAAAGGCTGCGTGCAGATAATGTTGGGCGCGCCATGGTCAATCAGGTCGAGCATCTCGGCCGTGAGCAGCCAGCCTTCGCCCATGTTGTTGCACACCGAAAGCACCGTGCGGGCCTTGTCGGCCATGGTGCCGATGCGCTCGGGCGCCTCAAAGCGCTCGGACTTTTCGAGCATCTCCTCCACCGGCGTGCGCATCCAGTCCACGAGCTTGATGAGCGCCTGCATACCAGCGCGCGTGGTAGCAGAGCTTCCCAGCTCGTCCTTCTGTAGCTCGGCGTTGCTCATGGAGTACAGGAAGAAGTCGAGCAGGCCCGGTACTACGGCCTCGCAGCCCTCGCGCTCGATCACGTCGACCACGTGGTTGTTGGCCGTGGGATGGAACTTGACCAGGATCTCGCCGACCACGCCGACGCGCGGCTTGGTGCCCTCGCCCACGAGCGGCATGGTGTCGAACGCGTGGATGGCCTCACGCGCAAGCTTGGTGTAGTTGTGGCGGTTGAACTTGGGCGCCAACTTGCGGGCGCGCGCCATATACTCCTCGTAGAGCGCGTTGGCAGCACCGGGCGTGGCCTCGTACGGACGGCAGCGGTAGAGCATCTGCATCATCACGTCGCCAAAGAGCACCGCGTACACGGCCTGCTTAAGCAGCGCCGGCGTAATCTTAAAGCCGGGGTTGTCCTCGCCGAGCGCCACGGCCGAAAGCGAGATCACCGGAATCTCGGGGTGGCCGCTCTCGCGCAGGGCCTTGCGGATGAGCGCGATGTAGTTGGTGGCACGGCAACCGCCGCCGGTCTGGCTGATGACCACGGCCGTCTTGGACAGGTCGTACCGACCGCTCTCGATGGCCTCCATGATCTGGCCCGTCACCAGAATCGACGGATAGCAGATGTCGTTGTTCACATAGCGCAGGCCGGCCTCGACGGCGTCGTGGTCGGTCGAGGGCAGCAGCTCCAGGTTGTAGCCGGCACCGCGGAACACCTCTTTGACCAGGTCAAAGTGAATCGGTGCCATCTGCGGGCACAGGATGGTGTAGCCCTCGTCGCGCATCTGCTCGGTAAAGGGCACCTTGGGCCACGCGGTCGAAGCACTCTCGCGCTGCGCCTCGAACGTGTACTTACGGCTCGCGAACGCGGGGGCATCCGTGGAAGGCGCCACCGGCGCGGCATCGCCCTGCTCGTAGGCCTCGCCCGCGGCCGTGGCCTCGGCCAAGCGCTCGGCCTCCTGGTCCTTGAGCGCTGCCATGAGCGAGCGGATGCGGATGCGCGCGGCGCCCAGGTTGGACACCTCGTCGATCTTGAGCACGGTGTAGATCTTGCCGCTGGCCTCCAGAATCTCCTGCACCTGATCGGTGGTCAGAGCGTCCAGGCCGCAGCCGAAAGAGTTGAGCTGGATCAGGTCCAGGTCGTTGCGCATCGTCACAAAACGGGCGACGGCGTACAGGCGGCTGTGGTACATCCACTGGTCAACGACGCGAATCGGACGCTCGGGCTTTACCAGATGCGCGAGCGAGTCCTCGGTAAAGACCGCAAAGCCAAAGCTCGAGATAAGCTCGGGCAGGGCATGGTTGATCTCGGGGTCGTTATGGTAGGGACGACCGGCGAGCACGATGCCGTGACCGCCGTGGTCCTCGACCCACTTAAGGGCCTCCTCGCCCATGGTCTGGATGTCCTCGTGGAAACGCGCATCGGCCTCAAAGGCAGCGTTGACGGCGGCATCGACCTCGGAGCGCGTGATTTTAGGACCGCACACGCGACCACGACCGGCTTGCGCATCGGCCACGCGGTCGACGGCGAGCACCTGGTACAGGCGGCGCTTGAGCTCGGTCTTGTCGTGATAGGGCACAAACGGGTACAGGAACTCGATGTTCTGCTCGCGAATCTCGTCGATATTGAGCGCCAGCGCCGTGGGGTAACTCATGACGATGGGGCAATTATAGCAGTTGCCAGCCGTCGGATCCTCCTTGCGCTCCCAGCGCACGCACGGCATCCAGATAAAGTCGACGTCGCGGTCGATGAGGTTCATCACGTGGCCGTGGCTCATCTTGGCCGGATAGCACACGCTCTCGGACGGCATGGACTCGATGCCCGCCTGGTAGGTCTTCTTGCTCGACTGGTCGGACAGCTGCACGCTAAAGCCCAGGCGCGTAAAGAACGCGTGCCAGAAGGGGTAGTTCTCGTACATGTTGAGCGCGCGGGGGATGCCGACGGTGCCGCGCGGGGCCTCGTCGGGGCTCAGGACCTCGCGGTTAAAGAGCAGCTCGTTTTTCTTTTTGAAGAGGTTGGGGGCCTCGGTCTT
>USHS01000241.1 GCA_900554585.1 uncultured Collinsella sp. | reverse complement strand
TACGAGATGCTCAGGAGTCTCGTGGGCTCGGAGATGTGTATAAGAGACAGCCTGCACGCCAAGTACCTTAAACCTGTCTCGGACGAGCCCGTGCCATTGGTACTTCAGTTCCATGGGTATCCGGGTGCAAGCCGCAGCTGGTTTGAGCAGGCGTCGTTTGCGGGCATGGGCATGGCGCTCATTGCTCTCGATTGTCCTGGCCAAGGAGGCCCGTCCGAGGACATTGATGGATTTGAGGGCACGACGGTCGCGGGCCATATCGTCGCCGGTATCGACGGCGACCCGGCCAACCTCTACTATGTCCGCCTACATCAGGATATCCGCATTCTGTGTCGTATCGTTCGCGAGCTCGAGGGTATCGATCTTACCTGCGTGTATGTGAACGGCGCATCGCAGGGCGGCGGTTTGGGTATTGCAACCTGCGCGCTTAACAGCGAGCTTATCAATCGCGCCGCCATCCTCTATCCCTTCTTATCGGACTTCCGCCTGGTTTGGGATCTGGACGCCGACGATATTGCCTACGAGGGTCTGCGCTATTGGTCGCGTTGGTTTGACGAGGACTCGACTCGTATCGAGGAAGCCTATGCCAAGCTGGCGTACTTCGATTCCAAGAATTTTGCTCCCATGGTCAAGTGCCCCGTGCTGTTTGGCACGGGCACGGCCGATATCGTCTGTCCGCCGGCAACGCAGTTTGCGGTGTACAACAACCTGTCCTGCGACAAGCGTCATGAGTTCTTTGAAGGCTTTGGCCACGAGGAGATTCAGGATTTTGACGATCTGATCATTCCGTTTTTCTGTGAGGGAGGGGAGGCTCATGTCTAAGTGCGAGAGCAATGTTGACGAGCTGATAGTCCCCGGGCTCGTGGGAATTCCTGGAACGGTTTCGTCAAGGCTCGCAGAATATCGGGACTGGCACGGTGATGTCCAAGCAGATATTTCTGATTTAGAGGCATGCGCTTCGAATCTTGAGATTCAAGGCCTGGCCATTACGGCGATTGACTTTGTTAACCCCTGCGCCCGTTACTCGGAGGTTTCCTTTGAACTCGGTGACGATGCGGTCCACGCTCGTTTGATTGAGCCTGTCGGTCGTGTCCGAGTATCTGAGTGCGTGCCGCTGTGCCTGATGTTCCATGACATCGATCGGCCTGTGCGCGGCTGGCATCACATGACGAGATTTGCCGCCATGGGGTATGCCGTCCTCGCACTGGATGACGATGTTGCTGGTGCGGACGACCTGCAGCGGGGGATTGCTTCGCCTGCTTTTGTCGAGCGCGTCCGTTGGGGCTGCGCGTTGGCGAAGGTTGCGCGCAATCTTGATGGCATGGATCCCGACCGCATCTTTGCATGGGGCGAGGGTCTTGGCGGCGGTGTCGCGCTGGCGGTTTCTGCTCTGGACGAGCGGGGCCTCGCTTGCACGGCGGTTGCCAATCCGCTTCCCGGCGGTCTCGAGGCGCTGTCGTCTCGGGTGCGCGGATCGGTACTCATGGGCACATCGCTCATGGATACCGTGAGCGATCCCAAGGGCCAGTTTGCCGTATTCAACGGTCTTGAGTGTGACCGGAGGCATATCATCTATGCCAAATACGCTCACGAGCGCATCAATGCGTTCGAAAACGAAGTCGTCGACTTCTTTAACCAAACGTTCTATCCGTGTTCTTTGGCCTAGACGGCCTGGACACTGCCGACAAGAGTGGGTGGCATAGGGCCGCCCGCCAGACAACTAAGGAGATTCTTGTGGCAAACCAGAAATTCACCGGCGTTATCCCTCCCGTCGTTGTTCCCGATACCGAAGACCACCAGCTCGACGTTGCCTCCTTTGAGCGCAGCATCAACCGCATGATCGACGCCGGCGTCGATGGCCTGTTCTTCTTGGGCTCTTCGGGTGAGGTCGTTTTCTCCACCGACGAGCGTCGTCGCCAGATCATCGCCGAGGCCGTCCGCATCGTCGACCACCGCGTGCCCGTCTTGGTCGGCATCATCGATACCGAGACCGAGCGCATGATCGAGCACGGCAAGGTCGCTCAGGAGCTGGGCGCCGATGCGCTTGTCGCCACCTGCCCGTTCTATGCCCTGCAGGGCATGACCGAGGTCGAGGAGCACTTCCGCATCCTGCACGAGGAGCTCGACCTGCCCATCTTTGCCTATGACATTCCCGTGTGCGTTCACACCAAGCTCCCCTGGAAGCTCCTTGCTAAGCTCGGCGCCGAGGGCGTCCTGGCTGGCGTCAAGGATTCCTCGGGCGATGACATCTCGTTCCGCTACCTCATTCAGGAGAACGAGAAGAACGGCCATCCGATGAGCATCCTTACCGGCCATGAGGTCGTTGTCGACGGTGCCTATCTCGGTGGCGCCGACGGCTCTGTCCCGGGTCTCGCCAACGTTGAGCCCGAGGGCTACGTTCGTCAGTGGAAGGCCGCTCAGGCTGGTGACTGGGCTACCGTCAAGGCCGAGCAGGATCGCCTCAATGAGATTTCGCACATCTGGGATGTCACCTCGGGCGTCCAGGGCTATGCCGGTGGCGTCGGCGCCTTCAAGACCGCTATGAACCTCATGGGCATCTTCGACAGCCCGACCATGCCGCGCCCGGTGAAGGCCATGACCGGTGAAAACGTCGAGGCAATTAAGAAGGTCCTCCAGGACAACGGTCCTCTC
>USHS01000240.1 GCA_900554585.1 uncultured Collinsella sp. | reverse complement strand
CGCCGGCGGCATAATATGGAAGCGCTGGCCATACGCGCCATGACCGCACTCAGAGGCGGCAGCGTCAACAGCGGCAACCAGCTTTGCAAGGTCGCGGCCAAGTGCATTAGACATATCAAAGTCCTAACGGATCGAAAGTAACAAGGCGCCAGAGATCGGCACCAGATACGGGAAACGCCCGCGAGCATACAACCCGTGGGCATCCCCTCAATCAAAAGCTCTTAGGCTTGCTCGGAAGCCTTGGGCTCGTCCTTGTACAGGACAAACGAGACGCCAAAGGAAACCAGCGCGGCGACCGCAAACATGATCGCGTACTGCACGGGCTGGGCCAGACACAGCAGGATACCGAAGATACCGGTAACGCCGGTGCCGGAAGCAGCAAGCGAGGTGAGCGCGCAGACCAGGGCACCGCAACCGCCGCCGATGCAGCCGGCGATGAAGGGCTTAAAGAAGCGCAAGTTCACACCAAAGATGGCAGGCTCGGTAATGCCCATGAAGGCGGACAGAGCCGAAGGAAGCGCCAAGCCCTTGATCTTGGCATCGCGAGTCTTAAAGGCAACGGCGAGCGCGGCGCCACCCTGGGCGATGTTGGCAGCGCTGGCGATGGGCAGCCAGTAGGTCACACCGTACTGGGCGAGCTGACCCAAGTCGATGGCGGTGTACATCTGGTGGATACCGGTAACGACCGTGGGGGCGTAGAACAGGCCGACGATAAAGGAACCGATGCCGAAAGGCAGGGTCAGCAGGGCCTGGATCAGACCGAGGATGGCGTTTTCGGCCCACACGAAGATGGGGCCGACGGCGACGAGCGTTACGAGCACGGTCACGAACACGGAGACGAGCGGAGTCACAAAGAGGTCGAACATCTCGGGAACGATCTTGTGCAGGCGCTTCTCGAGGAAGGCCAGAATGGCGCAGGCGATGACGATGGGGATCACATGGCCCTGATAGCCGACCCACTCAAAGCTGTACACGCCGGGAATGACGGTGACCATGGTCTGAACGCCCTCGGAGGCAACCGTGTAAGCGCTCTGCAGCGAGGAGTTGATGAACGCACCGCCGACGACAGCGCCCAGATACGGGTTGGCGCCAAAGGCCTTAGCGGCGGAGTAGCCGATCAGGATCTGCAGAATGCCAAAGGACGTGCCCGAGACCAGGTCGGCAATCTTGTAGATAAAGTTATTGGTATCGAGCGCGATAAAGCCGTTGGAGGCCATAAAATTGAGGGCGCTCATAATGCCCAGCAGCAGGCCCGAAGCCACGATGGCGGGGATGATGGGGACAAAGACATCGCCGAGCACCTTAATGGCACGCATAAAGATGTTCTGCTGCTGAGCCGCGGCCTCCTTGACCTCGGCCTTGGTGGCAGCCTCGACGCCGCTGAGCGCGATGAACTCCTCGTAGACCTTGTTGACGGTGCCGGTGCCAAAAATAATCTGGAGCTGGCCCTGGGCCTCAAAGACGCCCTTGGCGCCGTCGACGTTCTCGAGGGCCTCCTTGTTAACCTTAGTGTTATCGGCAATCACCAGGCGCAGGCGAGTGGCGCAGTGCGCGGCCGAAACAACGTTGTCGGCGCCACCGATGTTGTCGAGCACCTCTTGGGCTGATTTGCGGTAGTCCATGACTTCCCTTTCCTCCAACGGGCGCATTTACACCCGGCCATCTTTGACACTTACACTGTAATCGATTTCAGTTTCATATGTCTGCAATCGTTTTCATAGTAGGGTGAACGGTAGGAAAAAGCCGGTGAATGGTAGTTTTGAGACAAACATAAGGGCTCAGAGGCAGACAGACATGCCCAAGACCTAGACATTCATAAGCTGATGACCGAGCTTGAGTGTCTTGAGACCGCTCTCCCCCTCCACGCCATCGAGCGTGTTGAGCAACATATTGGTCGCCTCGACGCCACTGGTCAGGTAGCCATAATGCACGGTGGGAATGCCGCCCGTCAGCGCGCGCAAAAACGCATTGTCGCCAAAACCACTCACGCGGTGTATGCCCTCGCCCATGCCGCGAACCTCATCGATGGCACGCAGCGCGCCCGCCGCCATGGTGTCGGTCGCGCAGGCGATAAATGAAACATCGGGAGCGACGGAAAGCAGCTCACGCGCCGCACCATAGCCCGAATCGAGCGTAAACGAGCCCAGGCGAATCAAGGCGGCATCGAGCGGGTTCCCCGCGGCGCGCAAGCCGGCCTCAAAACCGCGACGGCGGTCATAACCGGCCGCGCGATCCTCCTCGGTAACTCCAATATAGGCAATCTTGCCGTCCACGCGACCCCCAAGCGCATGGCCCAGCTCAAAGGCGGCCTCGTAATCGTCGTGATAGACGCACGCCGCGCCCTCAACATTCTGGCCGATCAGCACGATGGGCACGCGGCACGACTCAATCGCCCGACGGTGCTCGTCGGTAATCATAGTTGCCACCAGCACAATGCCATCGACTGGGTGGTTTTGGAATAAATCGAGGTATTCGAGCTCGCGATCGGGGGCATTGTCAGTATTGGCAAGCAGCATCTGGTAGCCACGACGACCGAGCACCTGGCCGATGCCGGCGGTAATGCGGCTCACGGATTCCGAGTTGATCTTGGGCACGATGACGCCGATGAGCTTGGTGGAGCCGGTGCGCAGCGCGCGAGCCTGGCTGGACCGCACGTATCCGGTC
>USHS01000239.1 GCA_900554585.1 uncultured Collinsella sp. | reverse complement strand
GGAGTCTCGTGGGCTCGGAGATGTGTATAAGAGACAGGGGCTTGATCGCAAGGAGTGGCTGCTTCGGCTTGAGGGCGCGTACGAGGAATAACACTCGAACACTTTGCATAACTAGGACGCCGTGAAAGAACGGGACATGCTTTCCGAATGGAGGCTCAGACGGAAACTACGTCCCGGAATTCCGTTTTAAAGCGGGATGCGCTTTCCGAATGGCGTCCCAAGCGGAAACCGTGTCCCGGAATACAGCCTCAGAGTGGGGCGCCGTTTCCGGTTGAGACCACCTGCTTGGACATCTTTCTACGCCCGCTCCTGCAGGGCGTAGATCGATTTGTCCATGTTGAACAGATAAGCCACAACGCAGACGATAAAGAACGCCGGCAGATTACCGAAACCGAAGACCTCGCAGCCAATGAGGATCGGCGCGAGCAGCGTGTTGGTGGCGCCGCCAAAGACGGCGGCGTATCCCAGCGCGGCGCAAAGTTCGACGGGCATGCCGAGGATTCCGGCGAGCACGACGCCAAGGCTCGCTCCGATGGAGAACAACGGCGTCACCTCGCCACCCTGATATCCTGCGGCAAGCGTGGTAATGGTGAGTGCGAATTTGAGCGCCCAGTCCCAAGGCATGATGGCGTCCTTGCCGTCACCGTTGAGCGCTGCCGATATCAGGTTGGTACCAAGTCCGCAGTATCGCCCCTGCCACAGTGTGAACAGAATCGCTGATAGCGCGATGCCCATAACGGCGATTCGTACATAGGGGTTGGGGAGCAGTCGCGCCGCAAGGGTCTTGGCGTGGGCAAGGCACCAAGCAAAGGCGCCGCCTACCATGCCAAACGCGATACCCAGCACCGCAAGCCGTCCAAGACCGGGGAGATCAAGCGCGTATGAGGCGACAACGGCGACTTCGAACTTCTCGAGTCCCAGGGCGCCGGAGGTCATACTTGCGGCGAGCGAGGCCGTAAGCGTGGGAAACAGCGCGCGGTATTCCATGCGTCCTGCGACCAGTACTTCGATAGCAAAGACCGTGGCAGCAAGAGGCGTTCGAAAGAGCCCGGCAAAGCCAGCGGCCATACCAACGAGCAAAAACGTGTTGCCGGGGTTTCGGAAAGGTAGACGCCGGCCGATCCAGTGTGAGACGGTTGCACCGATCTGCACGGCCACGCCCTCGCGTCCCGCGCTGCCGCCAAAGAGGTGCGTTCCCCACGTGCTCAGCATAACGAGCGGCACGAGACGCGGGGAGATGGCGTCCTCGCGTCCGTGACCTACGTCAAATACCAGGCTCATGCCCCGATCGGTGCCTTTGCCCCAGGTGCGGTAGGAAAATACGATGGCAAAGCCCATGAGGGCGAGGAAGGGAAGGAGCAGTGTGATGTGTTCGTCGCGGAAGGTGCCAATCGCCAGAAGCACGCGTCCAAAGAGTGCACAGATGGCGCCAACGATAATGCCGATGGGGATTCCGACGACACCCATAAGCACGAGGCCGCTATAGGTGTTGAGCAGGCGTTTGATTTTGCTCGATGCGTTGCTTTCCGACATTTTGCTTTCCGACACTTGCCCTCTTGATAGAAAAAGAGCTGAGTTGCGCATCGTTGAGAGGCTTTCCAGCTTTAGCAAAACAAACTTATAAGATGCGACGGGCCGCGTCAAGATAATTGCCGGACGGCCTAGGAGGCGGCGGCTGGTTGGCTGGCTTAAAACCTAGCGTGTGAAATGACGCTCCACGCTATTCAGCGCGCTTGATAGGATGACGAACCACAGTCTTAAGTTTCTCCGGTGCACATTTGCGTGGATCGGAGAGATAGATTTCGTGATGGAAACGGGTGTCTGAGAAGTCGGGGACATAGCCCTGCTCGGTCGTGTATTCATGCATGGCGTCTACGGTTGCCGGCTCGCTGTCATAAGGTCCGGTATGCATACATTGAACGCAGAGACCCTCGTCAACTTTAAGCAGCTCGACGGCAGAAAAGTCCAGTTTCTTTTTGGTCGTGGCTTCCGCGACTGCCCAGCCAAAGTCATCTCGGGTGACGAAATCGGGCAGGCGGATACACGAGATAAAGTTGAAATCGTCCTTGCGTACATAATCGATGTCGCCGCTCGGGGAGTCTTGCCACCAGAAACCCTCGAGCGGCGGTACCACAAAGTCGAAATAGCCCTCGATACTCCTTGAGCCTTTCTTCGACATCTTGACGGTATAGGCGATGCCGTAAAGCAGCGGCAGGGCGTTTTGATACTCGCCACCTTCGGTATTTGGGTCGCCCTTTCCGCGAACGGCAACGTAGCTCATAGGCGGGACAGTTACGATACTCGGCTTGCTCGCAGGTCTGTAGAGCTCCTTGCATTCCTTCTTAAAGTCGAACGCCATGTTGGCCGCCTTTCTGCGTATTGGCCTGCTTAGATAACGGAATCATATCATAGAAACGAACAGCTGTTCGAATGATTTGGCTGACAGATTGAGATGCGTGCGTTGTGTTTGGCGGTCGGCCTGACCCAATCGATGATTTCTCTGCCTCCCCGGTGCCTCATCTATAGCTGCCGTTTCCCCATATAAAACCTGCCAAAATAAACCTGTCCCTTTTTGGTCGGTGCGAAATGGGTAATACTAAAGAGTTATCCGACCAGATGGGAACCGATCGATGGCCTATATCGAATTTAAAGACGTCATCAAAGCATACGGCGAGGGCGATGCCCGCA
>USHS01000238.1 GCA_900554585.1 uncultured Collinsella sp. | reverse complement strand
ACCGAGAGGTCGCGACGGTCGCTGGATTGGGCTCCGCGGTCGTCGATTTCGCAGAACAGGTCGGTCTGGATACCGCCCTGATGGTCAAAGTCGCTCATGCCGACGCCCGCCAGGCGCACATGCATCCCTTCCTGCCAGATGTTGTCGAGCAGTTCGAGCGCCACTGCCACGAAGATGTTCTCATCGTCGGTCGGATGGGGCAGCCGGCGCTGTGCCGAGCGACCGCTTCCATACGAATACTTGAGTTTGAGCGTCACCGTGGCGCCCGTTAGTCCCTGACGGCGCAGACGGCGTCCCACTGACTCTCCCAATAGCGCAATCGCCGCTTCGATGTCCCCACGCTCAGTTAAATCGTTCGCAAAGGTGCGTTCATTGCTGACCGACTTGACCTCGCGCTCTTCATCGAGACTCGTGACTTCGGAGATTTCGAGTCCCAGCGCACGCTGGCGCATGCGTTCGCCGTTGACGCCAAAAATAGAGGCCAAGGTTGATTCCGGTGCACGTGATAGCTCGCCGAGCGTGTAGATGCGCATGCGACGCAGCCGCTCCTCGGCCGAGCGTCCGATGCCGCTCATGGCAGATACCGGCAGCGCTGCCAAAAAGCGCTGCTCGGTTCCAGGGCG
The DNA here is from genome assembly GCA_900554585.1 of uncultured Collinsella sp. GTDB lineage: Bacteria > Actinomycetota > Coriobacteriia > Coriobacteriales > Coriobacteriaceae > Collinsella. Next base: position 2,065 of record USHS01000238.1, on the reverse strand, counting down.
CACGATGGTCAGCCCAAACGGCTTGTCCCGCTCGCTTGCGATCTTCGCGACCGTCTTGTTGCAGCCCACGCCAATGGAGCAGGTCACCCCCAGCGCCGCCACGCGATCACTGATGCGCCGTGCAACCAGCAGCGGGTCCTCGGGTGCAAAGCGACCTGGCGTGATGTCGATAAAGGCCTCGTCGATGGATACGCGCTCAACGCGCGGGGTCTCGTCGGCGAGAATCGCCATGACCTGAGCGCTGACCTCGTGGTAGCGATCGAAATGCCCATGCGTCCAAATGGCCTGCGGACAGAGGCGCCGTGCCTCGGCCGAGGGCATGGCGGAGTGCACGCCAAAGCGACGCGCCTCGTATGAGCAGGTGGACACGACGCCGCGAGAATCGGCATCGCCACCCACGATGAGCGGCTTGCCGCGCCACTCGGGATGATCGAGCATCTCCACGCTCGCAAAAAACGCATCGAGATCCATGAGGCCCACCGCCGGTCCCGTCCAGGGCGGCGGCGTGACGCCCGCAGCATCTTCATAACCGTATGTATGTTCGCGTCTTTTCATGGCATGAGTATACCGCGCAGCTCATGTGGGGTGCGTGGATGTGCTTGCAAATCGCGAATTCTTGTCTAAGATATGGATTTGCCTTCGACTACACCGAAGAAGTTGGTCTCACGGACTTCACCTGCCCGCGTCGATGGCGTATTATGTTCAACTGTTTGTTTGTAGTTGCAGCCTAAAGCTGCTTGGTTGGAGGAGTTTCCTTTGGCAGTCAAGATTCGCCTTGCTCGTCACGGCGCTAAGAAGCGTCCGTACTACCGTGTCGTCGTCGCCGATTCCCGCGCCCCGCGTGACGGTCGTATCATCGAGGAGGTTGGCCGCTACAACCCGATGACCGCCCCCAAGACCATCAACCTCGACCTCGAGAAGATCGCTGACTGGCAGTCCAAGGGCGCTCAGCTCACCGACGCTGTCGCCGCTCTGGTCAAGGCCGCCAACGAGGGCGAGAAGACCGAGACCGTCGTCAAGAAGTCCAAGAAGCAGCTCGCCAAAGAGGCCGAGGCCGCTAAGGCTGCCGCTGAGGCCGCTGAGGGCGCCGAGGAGTAAATCGTGCCTGAGGTTGACGCTGCACAGCTCGAGGGTGAGGCAATGCTCTCAGATCGCATCGCCGATCTCGTCGAATATCTCGTTGTTCAGATCGTCGACGACCCGGATTCCGTGAGCCTCGAGGTCATCGATGGCGACGACGCCTCCACGATTGAGGTTTCTGTTGCCGAGGATGACGTCGCTAAGGTCATCGGCCGTCGTGGCCGTACCATCAAGGCCATTCGCACGCTCGCCCGTGCACTGGCCGCTCGCCTCGACACTGCAGTCGAGGTAGAGGTTCTGGGCTAGGACCTTGAGGTCCCAGTACAAAAACATCGCCCGTGTGGTCAAGCCGCACGGAAGGAAGGGGGAGGTCCTCGCGCAGCCGCTGCGGGGGCTTCCTTCTGTATTGACGCCGGGTATGCGCGTTGCCTTGACGCCACCGGCGCTCAAGCGCGACCGTTTTTGCACGGTCGTATCCGTCACCGATACGGGCGATGGCGATCTGGTCTCGTTTGAGGGCATTGACGACTTGACGGCCGCCGAGGGCATCACCGGATGCTACGTGCTAGCAGACCGTGACGATTTTGAGCTCGATTCGCTCGACGCTGCCTATACCGACCTGATGGGTCGCGAGGTGGTCGACGAGCGCTTTGGCTCGCTCGGCACGATCGTCGAGATCATGTCGACGCCCGCCAACGATGTTTGGGTTGTCGAGGGCGATCGGTACGGCGAGGTGCTGATTCCCGTGATCGAGCAGGTTGTGCTCGATCTTCCCGATCAGGGGACTATTTCCGTCCACGTTATGGACGGGTTGATTGATATGGACAAGTAGGGAGGACAACATGCTGATCGAGACCCTTTCGGTCTTTCCCGAGATGTTTGAGCCCGTCATGTCCACATCGATCTTGGGCCGCGCCCGCAAGGCCGGCCTTTTTGATTTTAAGGCGTATAACCTGCGCGACTGGACGCACGACCGCCACCGTAC
>USHS01000237.1 GCA_900554585.1 uncultured Collinsella sp. | reverse complement strand
GAGGATATGATCTTTGAGGAGGCCGTGTTCGGCGGCTCCGTGCCCAAGAACTACTTCCCCGCCGTGGAAAAGGGCCTGCGGGAGGCCTGCGTCCACGGTCCTCTGGCCGGTTATCCGGTGGTGAATCTGAAGGCCGTTCTGTATGATGGCTCCTATCACCCCGTTGACTCCTCCGAAATCGCATTCAAGACCGCCGCTCAGCTGGCCTACAAGGCCGCTCTGCCTGAGGCCAACCCCTGCCTGATGGAGCCTGTGGGCGAGCTGAAGGTCACCGTGCCTGACAGCTACATGGGCGATGTCATGGGTGACCTGAACAAGCGTCGCGGCCGCGTCATGGGTATGGACCCTGCCGGCAATGGCGAGCAGGTCATCACCGCTGAGGTCCCCATGGGCGAGATGAGCACCTATGCCATCGACCTCCGCTCCATGACCCAGTCCCGCGGCACCTTTACCCTGCACTTTGTCCGCTATGAGGATTGCCCTCCCGCGGCGCAGGAGAAGGCGATCGCCGAGGCCAAGGCCCGGAACGAGGAATAAGATCAACCAGTGTGGCCGGGGAAGCGATCGCTTCCCCGGCCGCTGTATCTGTGTGGGAGAATCTCTAAGCAGTTCAAGAACTCTAACAAAACGTGAACAATTTTAGGTTCTTTTAAAAAGTTGCATTTGCAACTTGCAAATAGAAATAATTCCTGATATACTACACTCACAAAGCAAAAAACGCTCAAGGAAAGGGCAAAGATAAGGTAATTATTTAAGGAGGATATAACTATGAAGAAGTGGGTCTGCAAGGTTTGCGGTTACATTTATGAGGGTCCCGAGGCTCCCGTCGAGTGCCCCGTCTGCCACGCCAAGAATGCGTTTGAAGAGGTCAAGGGCGAGCTGAAGCTGGCTGCTGAGCACAAGTTCGGCATCTACGCAGAGACCGTGAAGAACAACGCTGACATCTCCGAGGAGGATAAGAAGTACATCTTCGATCAGCTCATGGCCAACTTCAACGGCGAGTGCAGCGAGGTGGGTATGTATCTCTGCATGGCTCGGATCGCTCACCGTGAGGGCTATCCCGAGATCGGCCTGTACTGGGAGAAGGCTGCCCACGAGGAGGCGGAGCATGCCGCCAAGTTCGCTGAGCTCCTGGGCGAGGTCGTGACCGACTCCACCAAGAAGAACCTCGAGATGCGCGTTGAGGCCGAGAACGGCGCCACCGCCGGCAAGACCGATCTTGCTAAGCGCGCCAAGGCCGCTGGCCTCGATGCCATCCATGACACCGCGCACGAGATGGCTCGCGACGAGGCCCGCCACGGCAAGGCTTTCGCCGGCCTGCTCAAGCGCTACTTTGGCTAAGCCAACCGCCTGAGACATAACCTCTAGCTCGATGAGGCCCGGACCGCATGGTTCGGGCCTTTTTCGTGGGCTTATTGCAGCTGTTCTTGAAGAACGATGAGCGGCTGATGGCTCAGGTCGTCGTATTGTATGAGAACGCGAGATGGAGCGTTCTTAGTCGATGCCCGATCATCCGTCCACAGGCAATCGGCGATGTCAACATAGGAAATACGAGCGCTAGCAAGGGCCTTCGCGAAACTCTCCCCCGCCCTGTCCTCGGCCAGGGCAACGGTGCAGTAAAGGCCCGCGTCTGCATGCTCGATCGAGACCTCCCCTGCCGGAAACGCCTTCCGCACAAGCGCCATCAGGCCATCACGCGCCTCGCGAGCACGAACGCGCACGCGGTTCACATGCCGCTCGTAATCACCCGATTCCAGCAAACGAGCCAAAGCGACCTGGTCAACAGAACTCACCGACGAGGCGTAAAAACCAAGGTTGCGCCTAAACCGTTCCATCAGCTCATCGGGCAACACCATGTACGCTAGACGCAATGCCAATGAAAGACTCTTCGAAAACGTGTTGGTGTAGATAACCGACTGGGCGGCATCGATTGACGCGAGCGCGGGAATCGGCTTGCCGGCAAGGCGAAACTCACAATCAAAGTCATCTTCGATGAGATATCGACCCGGCCGTTCGGCAGCCCAGCTCAGCAGCGCATACCGGCGCGCGATGCTCGTCACCAGGCCGGTCGGATACTGATGGGACGGCATCAGGTGAAGGACATCGGTCCCGCTTTTCTGCAGAGTGCTCAAGTCCACGCCCTCATCATCCAACGGGATATGTCGAACTTTGCAGCCCATAGCCTGGTAGATGCGCGTCAGGCGCAAATAGCCCGGGTCCTCAACGGCATACACCTTGTCCGCGCCAAGCAGCTGAACCAACATGGTATCGAGCAGCTGGGCGCCCGCACCGATAACGATGTTGTCGGGGTCGACATTCATACCCCTTGTCCCGCGCAGATGGTGAGCAATTGCGCGTCGTAGCCGAGCGGTGCCCTGCGCTGGCGCGGGCGAGAAGATTTCGCGCTCGTCTTCGGATGCCAGCGTCGCCCGTAGCGCGCTTTGCCAAAGCCGCGCCGCCTCCAAAGCGGAAGGAGAAAGTGCGTCGAATCGCTCGACCTGTCTGTTGACATCATGCGCGCTGGGGCCCACAGAGACGGCATCTCGGTCGATACTCCCCGTAGCCAAAGGCAAAACTGGTGCATCCGGAAGCTCGCAAGCGTAGTAGCCACGACGCGGCATTGAGCAAATATAGCCCTCGGCAAGTAGCTGGCTATATGCATTCTCGATGGTAATGACCTGTCTCTTATACACATCTGACGCTGCCGAC
>USHS01000236.1 GCA_900554585.1 uncultured Collinsella sp. | reverse complement strand
GTCGTCATCACCATCATGGAGCACCACTCCAACCTGATCCCGTGGCAGCAGGTCTGCCGCGAGACCGGCGCCAAGCTCGTCTACCTCTATCCCACCAAGACCGGCCAGCTCACCACCGAGGAGGTTCTGTCCAAGGTGGGCCCCAAGACCAAGATCTTGGCCGTGGGTCAGGTCTCTAACGTCCTGGGCGTTGAGAACCCGGTCAAGAATCTCGGCAAGCTTGTGCACAAGTACGGCGGCTATCTGGTCGTCGACGGCGCGCAATCGCTGCCGCACATGCCGGTCAACGTGGCCGATCTGGGCGCCGACTTCTTTGCCTTTAGCGCGCACAAGGCCATGGGCCCCATGGGCATCGGCGTGCTGTGGGGCAAGATGGACCTGCTCAACGCCATGCCGCCCATGCTCACCGGCGGCGAGATGATCGACTCGGTCACCGAGCAGGACGCCGTCTGGGCGCCCGTCCCCGAGAAGTTCGAGGCCGGCACGCAGGACGCCGCCGGTATCTTCGCCACGGGCGCGGCGCTTGACTACTTGGTCAACACGGTAGGCTACGAAAACATCCAGGCACGCGAGCAGGCACTCGTCCACTACCTGATGGGCGAGCTCATGCAGCTCGACTTTGTCCAAATCATCGGATCCATCTATTGGGACAACCACCACGGCGTCGTGAGCTTTAACGTCAAGGGCATCCACCCGCACGATGTCGCGAGCATCATGGACATGGACGGCGTCTGCATCCGCGCCGGTCACCACTGCGCTCAGCCGCTGCTCACCTGGCTGGGCGTCGAGAACCTCGCCTGCTGCCGCGCCAGCGTGGCCTTCTACAACGACAAGGCCGATATCGACAAGTTCATCGCCGGCCTGCATCACGTTTGGAGCACGTTCAATGGGTAATCTGTACACCTCCACCACGTTTATGGAGCACAACTCGCACCCCGACTACAAGTACGAAATGGATGCCCCCACGCACGAGCACGATGGCATCAACCCCAGCTGCGGCGACGAGCTCACCTTGCAGCTGCGTGTCGAGAACGGCGTGATCGAGGAGGCCTCCTTTACCGGTCACGGCTGCGCCATCAGCCAGGCCAGCGCCGATATCATGGCCGACCTCATCACCGGCGAGACGGTCGAGGAGGCTCGTCGTCTGGCAGGGCTTTTCCTCGCCATGATCCGAGGCGAGCAGCTCTCCGAGGAAGACCTGGAAGACCTGGACGAGGCCGCCCAGCTCCAGGACATCTCGCACATGCCCGCCCGCGTCAAGTGCGCCGAGCTCGCCTGGCGCACCCTCGACGGCATGCTCGAGGGGCAAGCTAACCAGTAGCGGATGCCCCGAATCCAAGGATTTTGATTGCCGAGTCGCCTGATACGGGCGGCTCGGCTTTTTCATAACGAGCACACACGGCCCACGCATCCGGCGCTCCGTCTGTCATTTATCGCACGGCCAACCACGAACACGAGCGTTTTCCACCGTACCAAAGGCTTGCGGCAGGGCCACAGGCACGCCAGGCAATGTCCCAAGCCTCGTCTTGCTGGGCTCCGGCTCGCCTCGCGCCTACCGCGGACGGGTCCCATAGGGTGCGGCGTGCATTTTTGCGAATATTCAGCACGCCAAGCCGTGTGTATACGCATTGGAAGCGTTAATCAACATCTCCAGTGGCCTTTATATTGCGTTTTAGAACAAGAATCGTGGTCTCAGGGGCGCAAACATGAGCTTCGGGAGCGCATCGGCAGGCATAAATAGCTTCAGAGCCCGTATGTTGCAAAATTGCGGCGGTGCCGACAGTACCACGATGCAGAAAACTCCGCTTTTTGCACGGCGCAGACGGGGGTAGGTACGGGCAAAACCGAGCTAAGGCGTTATTTTATGCATAACGGCGTCTGTTCTATGCAAATTAAGAAGTGCAGTTACCGTACCCGAGCTTTTAGAACAATAGCTGTGGCGTATGGGCGACCCCAGCCGCGGTGCACCGGCGGCCCTACACCACGTTTCCGCCAGTCCGCACCGCCGCTCGCGCACGGGCGCGCACAATACGAGAAACGGTACTTTTGCCAATCCCCGTATACCGCTCAATCTGACGCACCGTAAAACCAGCATCGTGCAATCCAAGAATAACGACATTGCGTTGCGCCGACGGTGCGGCTTTAACCACGTGGAGCGGAACCCCGAGCCCCTTCGCCAACTTTTCGGCAAAGGCGTGGCGTTCCCACTCCGTCTCTTTCATATCGCACAGCACCGGTTCGCCGCCGTCGGGCATCGCTAGCGAATAGGCAATAAAGCCCTCGGCAGAACCAAAAAGTTCAAGTACACAAGAAGGATCGGAAAATCCCCTCGTGACATCGGCCGCATCGCTGTCGTAAGCGCGCAGATGCTCCGCAAAGCTGCTCCAGGGATAACGCTCGATTAGGCTAATGCCCTCCTCCTGCGGATCGGCGTGTACGGAGCGAATAGCCTCCATCACCTGCCAGTCGGTATCGAGCGAGCGGCGCTCAAAACGCTCACGAAATAGGCAGCCCGCGCGCCCAGCGCGCTTATTGAACCGACGAGCATATGTCAACAGCAGCCGCTGCATAGCAGCGCTCATTTCGTCCTCGTAATCCAAAAGCACCAGATCCACGTAGTCGCTCATGAGACACCAGGCCACAATCGTCACCTGGGCATCGCGGCAGCAGTCGCTGTCTCTTATACACATCTCCGAGCCCACGAGACTCCTGAGCATCTCGTAT
>USHS01000235.1 GCA_900554585.1 uncultured Collinsella sp. | reverse complement strand
TGTATAAGAGACAGGTTCTACGACCTCTACTACAATGAGGATCTCTCCCTGGCCGAGATCGCGGAGAATTACGGCATCTCCCGCCAGGGCGTCCGGGACGTGATCGTCCGGGCCGAGGCCATCATGACCGACCTGGAGGACAAAACCGGCCTCATGAAGCGCTTTATGCTGATGCAGCAGCAGGTGCAGGCCATTCTCGACGCCGCCGAGAAGATCCAGACCGTCAACTACCGGCAGTATGACAACCCGGAGCTGGCCCGTCTGGCCAACGAGATCACGCGCAGCGCCCAGGCGCTGAAGGAGTAACACCTATGGCATTTGAAGGACTTTCCGAAAAATTAAACGCCACATTCAAACGCCTGCGGGGCAAGGGCCGCCTGACGGAGGCCGACGTCCGGGAGGGCATGCGGGAGGTCCGCCTGGCTCTGCTGGAGGCCGACGTCAGCTATAAGGTGGTCAAGGACTTCGTGGCCCAGGTCACCGAGCGCTGCATCGGCGCGGACGTTCTGGACAGTCTCACCCCTGCCCAGCAGATCGTCAAGATCGTCAACGAGGAGCTGGTGCAGCTGATGGGCGGCACCAACGCCAAGCTGACCTTCGCCTCCAAGGGCCCCACCGTTGTGATGATGGTGGGCCTTCAGGGCGCCGGTAAAACCACCAACGGCGCCAAGCTGGCGGGCCTGATGCGCCGCCAGTTCGGCAAGCGCCCCCTGCTGGTGGCCTGCGACGTATACCGTCCCGCCGCCATCACCCAGCTGCAGGTGGTGGGCAAGCAGCTGGATATTCCCGTTTTCGAGATGGGACAGGCCAATCCCGTGCGCATCGCCGAGGAGGCCATCAAATACGCCCGGGACCACGGCCACGACATGGTGTTTCTGGACACCGCCGGTCGTCTGCACACGAGCCCCGAGCTTATGCGCGAGCTTGCCAAGGTGGTCAACGTGACGCGTAAGCGCGCCGCCAATATGGCCGCCGGCCCCATGCCCGTCTCGGTCGTCCTCGTAATCGATGCCGCAACAGGCCAAAACGGTCTGAACCAGGCGCTTGAGTTTAACGAGGCGCTGGGCCTGGACGGTATTATCATGACTAAGCTCGACGGCACGGCTAAGGGTGGCATCGCCATGGCTGTGGCCGAGAAGCTCAAGCTCCCGATCCTGCGCGTGGGCGTGGGCGAGCAGGTTGATGACCTGCAGGAGTTCAATGCCAAAGATTTCTGCCGCGCCCTGGTGGGCGAGTCCAACTAAGGAGTGACTAGTGTTTGATTCTCTGAGCGATCGCCTCAACGACACATTTGACCGCCTGCCTGGCAAGGGTAAGCTGACCGAGGCCGATATTACCTCGGCCATGCGCGACATTCGCATGGCGCTGCTCGAGGCCGACGTCAACTTCAAGGTCGTCAAGGAGTTCGTCGCCAAGACCAAGGAGCGCTGCATGACCGCCGAGGTCATGGAGTCGCTGTCGCCGGCGCAAAACGTCGTCAAGATCGTGCTCGACGAGCTCACCGAGATGCTCGGCTCCACCGAGAGCAAGCTCGTCTTTAGCAATCGCATCCCCAATGTCATCATGCTCGTGGGCCTGCAGGGCTCCGGTAAGACTACGGCGGCCGTAAAGCTGGCCTACCTGCTCAAGAAGCAGGGACGCTCGCCGCTGCTCGCCGCGTGCGACGTCTACCGTCCCGCCGCTGCCGACCAGCTGGCCACGCTCGGCGGCGAGATCGGCGTGCCGGTCTTCCGCGGTGACGGCGCGCACCCGGTCGACATCGCCAAGGGCGCCATCCAGGAGGCCGTCGACCATCTGCGCGACGTGGTCATCGTCGATACCGCCGGTCGTCTGCAGATCGACGAGCAGATGATGCAGGAGGCCGTGGACATCAAGAAGGCCGTCAAGCCCGATCAGGTGCTGATGGTCGTCGATGCCATGACCGGCCAGGATATCGTCAACGTCGTCTCGACGTTTGCCGAGCGCACCGACTTTGACGGCGTGATCATCTCCAAGCTCGACGGTGACGCCCGTGGCGGCGGCGCGCTTTCGGTGCGCCAAGTGACCGGCAAGCCCATCAAGTTCGTGAGTATGGGCGAGAAACCCGATTCGCTGGAGCCGTTTTACCCGGACCGCATGGCCAAGCGCATTCTGGGTATGGGCGACGTCGTCGGCATCATTGAGAAGGCTCAGGAGGCAGCCGATGCTGAGCAGCTTGAGGCTGCCGAGCGCATGCTGCGCGAGGGCTTTACCATGAACGACATGCTCGACCAGATGAAGGCCGTCAGCGCGCAGGATCTGCCTGAAGAGCTGACCGTTTACACCGCTGAGACGAAGGACGCGGACGGCGTTCGGATGATCACCTCCACGGCGGATATCGGCGATTTGGCCGCGGTGGGCATGGTGCTGGATACCTCCGCCGTTCCGGCGGACAAGCTGAGCGAGCTTTCCTTCTATGCGACGCTGCTGGGCAGCATGCCGACGGAAAACTACACGGTGGAGCAGCTGCAAACCAGAGCGGCGCTGCTGACCAACTCGATTTCCATCGATGTGGGCGCACTGGAGCTGGAGGGCGGCGGCTACGCCCCGATGCTGACGGCGCAGTTTGTCTGCATGAAGGACGATATCGACGAGGCGATGGCGCTGGTCGAAGAGATTTTGACGAAAACCAGCCTTGAGGACACCGACCAGATGCTGATGAACGCGATGCAGGCTGCGTTTATGCCCGGCTACATCGCGCAGAACCAGCC
>USHS01000234.1 GCA_900554585.1 uncultured Collinsella sp. | reverse complement strand
GCAGAATCCCTTCGACCTTCTGGAGGAGATTGAACAGGTGCTGGGGATCGAAACATATCCCATGAACTGGCCCATCGGCTCAGGCAAGGAATTCAAGGGCGTGTACGACCGCAACAAAAAGGAGATCCTCGCTTTCCAGCATTCGGGCAAGGTGGGCCAGCAGCAGGCCGAAAAGATCGAGGCGCAGCTGGGCGACCCCGGCCTGGACGAACTGCTGACGAAGCCGCTGCACGACACTCTCAGCGAGGACATCGAGCTGTTGGACGGCGCGGCCTATGAATTCAATCTGGACAAGGTGCGCCACGGCATGCTGACGCCGGTGTTCTTTGGCTCGGCGCTCACCAACTTTGGCGTGGAGCCCTTCCTCAAGGAGTTCCTGCGTCTGGCCCCGACGCCGCGCGCCTATACCGATACGCTCACCAGCGAGCCGGTCGATCCCTGCCGCGACGACTTTAGCGGCTTTGTGTTTAAGATCCAGGCCAACATGGACAAGAACCACCGCGACCGCATCGCTTTTGTGCGCATTTGCTCGGGCAAGTTCGAGCGCGGCATGGACGCCTTCCACGTGCAGGGCAACCGCAAGCTTAAGCTTGCCACGGGCACGTCGATGATGGCCGATGACCGCGCCATCGTGGACGAGGCGTACGCGGGCGATATCGTGGGCCTGTTCGATCCGGGTATCTTTAGCATCGGTGACACCGTGTGCTCTGGCAAGCGCCATGTGCAGTATCCGCAGATCCCGACGTTTGCCCCCGAGATGTTCGCCCGCATTACGCAGGTCGATACGCTCAAGCGCAAGCAGTTTGTGAAGGGCATGGAGGAGCTTGCCCAGGAGGGCGCCATCCAGATCTTCCGCGAGCTGGGTGCCGGTATGGAGAGCGTCATCGTGGGCGTGGTCGGCGTGCTGCAGTTTGAGGTGCTCGAGCGCCGCCTCAAGGCCGAATATCGTGTTGAGGTTCGTCGCCAGCCACTGCCCTATACGGACATCCGCTGGATCCAGAACGACCCCGACACCATCGATATCCCGGGCCTTTCACTCACGCGCGACACCCTGCGCGTCGAGGACATGCGCGGCGGCAAGCTGCTGCTGTTCACGAGCCCATGGAACGTGGACTGGGCGACCGACCATAACCCCGACCTCATCCTGTCGGAGTTTGGCAACGTAGCGTTTTAGTGCGTCGGCGCGGTGGTCTTGCGGGGCTGCCGCGCCGTTTGCTTGCCTGATGCCGTGTGAGCGGCTATCATACCCACCGTCGTCTCAAGACCGTGACGTCCGAGCAGTTCGGGTCCGATATCCTGCTCGTTAAACCTAAAACCAAAGGAGTACATAATGATCAAGAAGGTCATGGAGGACTACAAGGTCCTGTTGCGGAGCATTCCCGCGGCAACGGTTTCGCTGTTTTTCGTGAGCGTCATCATGATGAACCTGCTGGCCAACAAAGAGCTCATCAGCCTGCCGTATCTGGCACTCGATTGCGGCTTTGTGGTGAGCTGGGTTTCGTTTTTGTGCCAGGACATGATCTGCAAGCGCTTTGGCGCCAAGGCATCCATCAAAATCTCTATCCTCGCGCTGCTGGTCAACCTGGCCGTGAGCCTGTGCTTTTGGGCATGCTCGCTCACGCCCGGCATGTGGGGCGCTTACTACGACACGGGCATGATCGAGGTCAACAGCGCCCTTAACGCCACCATTGGCGGCACCTGGTACGTGGTGCTGGGCTCTTCGCTGGCAATGCTCGTTTCTGCCGTGGTTAATTCCACGCTCAACCAGTCGCTCGGCCGTATGCTCAAAAAGAATAACTTTGCGAGCTTCGCCTTCCGTTCCTATGTGTCCACGGGTGTTGGCCAGTTTATCGACAACCTGGTCTTTGCCATTGTGGTGAGCCATACGTTCTTTGGTTGGACCTGGGTGCAGGTCCTTATGTGCTCGCTGACCGGCGCTGTTGCCGAGCTGCTGTGCGAGGTCTTCCTGAGCCCCGTGGGCTACAAGGTCGTGCGTGGCTGGGAGCGTGAGAATGTGGGCGCCGAGTACCTCGAGCGCCACGCAACCGCCTAAGGAGCAAGTATGCGGGTTTTGATCACGGGCGCTTCGGGCGGTATCGGAGCCGCGTGCGTACAGCGCTTTTTGGACGAGGGCCACGAGGTCGTGGGCTTTGACCTGCTGCCGGCGGCGGTCGAGCACGAGCGCTACCGCCATCTGATCGTTGATGTCCGCGAGCCGGACTCGTTTCCAGGTGACCTTGAGCCTCAGGTAATCGTGAACGTTGCCGGTGTACAGGATTCGGCCGATGACATTGCCGCCAACCTGCGTGGCACCATCAACGTGACCGAGCGCTACGCCTTTGTGGGAGAGGGGCTTGCCGCCAAGCCGGCGCCTGCTATCCAATCCGTGGTCAATGTGGGGTCGGCGAGCGGACATACGGGATCGGAGTTTCCCGCCTATGCTGCCAGCAAGGGCGGCGTTATCGCCTACACCAAGAACCTTGCAAACCGCCTGGCGCCGCAGGGAATTTGCAACAGCGTCGACCCGGGCGGCGTGCTTACCGAGCTCAATCGCCCCGTGATGGATGACGCCGCCATGTGGGAGCGCATCATGCAGCTTACGCCGCTGCGCCGTTGGGCCAAACCCGACGAAATCGCCGAGTGGGTCTATTTCGTTGGCGTGACGAACCGCTTCATGACCGGCCAAAACCTTCTTATCGATGGAGGCGAGGCGGGCGCCGCCGAATTCGTGTGGCCCGAAGAC